>CAZVTX010000009.1:2902-27632 GCA_964629395.1 uncultured archaeon | reverse complement strand
TTATTTCTGAAGTTCAAGATTTGCTAATGGAATTTGATAATCTTTTAAGCAGATTTACTAAAATGAAAAAGATACTAAATCTTATTTAAAAGATTATGAGAATGGATTTGATAATATAATTAATATAATTAAAAATTTATCTATAATTAAGAAAATTTTAATATTTATTATCTCATTTATAGATATAATATGAATAAGAAATTAATTAGAAATTATTTTGAGGATTGGGCCGAAAAAAAATTACCAGTTGGTATAAAAAGAGAATTAATGATAAATCCTTTAAGAGGAAAGGTCATTTCTATTGTTGGACCTAGAAGATCAGGAAAAACATGGTATTTTTTTATGCTTATGCAAGATAAAAAAAAAAATTCATTATATTTAGATTTTGAAGATTCAGCACTATTAGATATAAAATATCATGAATTTATCGAACTGATAAATTACTATACTGAGATTACGGGAATATTTCCTAAACATTTATTTTTAGATGAGATACAGAATATAGATAACTGGGAATCGGGTATTCGGACACTTTTGGATCGAACTAATTTAAATATATATATAACAGGCTCTTCTTCAAAATTACTTGGAAGAGAAATTGCGACACAATTACGCGGAAGAAGTTTAACTTATATTTTATTACCATTTAATTTTAAAGAATTCTTAAACTCTAAAAATGTTCAATTTAATGATATACAAACCGATAAAGTAAGAGCTAAAGTAAAAAACTTACTTAAAGATTATTTAGAATGGGGCGGCTATCCTGAAGTTGCATTATCAGATCAAAAAGAGAAAATTTTAAGGGAATATTATGATGCCATTTATTTCAGAGATTTTGTTGAAAGACATAGATTACGTAGTCTTGAAGTTGCCAGGTTTATCTTTTCATTTATGTTCCAAAACTTCTCTAATGAATTAACGATAAACCGAATGGTTAATTTATTAAAATCAAGGGGTATTAAAATGGGAAAAAATACGGTCTATTCATATTTTGAAAATTTAAAAGACACTTTTGCGGTATTTTTTATTAATAGATTTTCCCAAAAGATATCATTAAGAGAATCATGGCCAAAAAAAATTTATATTTGCGATACGGGAATATCAAAAATTTTAAGATTTTCTGAGGATATTGGTAAATTGATGGAAAATTGCGTTTATCTGGAACTTTTTAGGCAAACAAATGAAAATCCTATAACTGAGATATACTATTTTAAAGATAATCAAGGAAGAGAGGTAGATTTTCTTATAAAGGAAGGTGAAAATATAAAACAACTTATTCAGGTAACATATGCTTCAGATAAAGATGATATAGAAAAAAGAGAAATAAATTCATTATTAAAAGCCGGGAATTTTCTAAATTGTAGGAACTTGATTTGTATTACTTGGGATTATGAGGCTAAGGAAATGTATAATAAAAATGAAATTATATTTTTACCTCTTTGGAAATGGCTTTTGAATTAGAATTTTATATTAATTTTAGTTTAATAATTAAATTAGCGATAACCAGATATACTTTAGATCGAGTTATAAATGAGATAAAAGAAATGATAAATTATCTTTTATGAATTCTTATTCTTATAAGAATAATTTATTTATTTTAATTGGTTTATCTTATTCTTAAAAATTAATTGATAAGGAAATAAGATAATGAAAAATATTTGCAATGTAAAATGTCCTGCATGCGGATTTGTAAAAATTATGACAATTACGGATATTTCTTGACCATCGAGTTTTAAATGCGAAAAATGCGGAGTAATCTCGTTAGGACGCGCAAACGCTCATGGTTGACCGTGAATATTCTGCACATATGGAGATGTTCCTTGATTTGGTATTCAGCGGAAAGAAAATCAAAAAAAAAAGTTAATATAAAAATTAAATTGCTTGGTTCAATGAAGCCGATAAAAAAACATTAGTTATCGGCTGAGGGGAGAAATATGCATTCTCCTAATAAAATATAATAAATATATTAATAAATTGGTTGGAAATAAATTTTATTTAAAAAATTGAGAATTATTAAGATGAATTATGATTTGATAATTATTGGAGCAGGTGCAGCGGGTTTTGCTGCAGCTATGAAAGCCAATGAATTAGAAGCTAAAACATTATTAATAAATAATGATATTATTGGTCTTGGAGGAACTTGCGTAAATGTTGGCTGTGTGCCAACAAAATATTTATTGAATATTGCCAAAATATTCAAATATTTTCAAACGAATAATTTTTATGGATTAGAACTTTCGAGTTCTTTTGATTTTGGAAAAATTATTAATGGGAAAAATGCTTTAATCAAAGATTTAAGGAAGCAAAAGTATAAGAAAGTTTTAAATAATCTTTCGAACATAAAATTTATCCATGGAAATGCTAAATTCATTTCAGAAAACGAGATTGTCATAAATAATAAGGACATATATAAAGGTAAAAGATTTATAATTGCAACAGGCTCTTCTCCATTTATTCCTCCAATCGATGGTTTACCAAATTCGGGATATTTGACGAATATAACCGCTTTACAATTAAAAAAAGTACCCGAAACACTTGCAATTTTAGGAGGCGGTGCCTTAGGTATTGAATTCGCTCAGCTATTTTCACGCTTTGGTTCTAAGGTAATTATATTTGAAATGATGGATAAAATTATTCCTAATGAAGAGCCGGAAATTTCAGATTCCCTTAAGAAATATTTAATAGAAGATGATAATATTGATATTCGCTTAAATGCTAAAGTTGTTAAAATCGAAAAAAATGGTGATAATCTTAAAATTTATACTGAAATTAATGGAAAAATTAATTATTTTAATGTAGAAAAAATTTTAGTGGCAACAGGTCGGATGGCTAATACTCAAGATTTAGGTATTGAGAATACCAATATAAGGATCGGAAAAAAAGGAGAGATTATTGTAGATGAATATTTAAATACATCCGAAAATATTTGGGCTGCGGGGGATGTAATTGGAGAGCCGATGCTGGAAACGGTGGCTGCCAGAGAAGGAATGATTGCAGCTAATAATGCATTATCAGAGAATAAAATAAAAATGGATTATAGAATTGTTCCCCATGCAATTTTCACAGATCCTCAAGTTGGAAGCATAGGTCTAACCGATTTGGAGGCAAATAATTTGGGTTTTTCTTGCAATTGCCAAACGATTCTTATTAAATTAGTACCAAAGGCAAATATTATTCATGATACGCGTGGTGTTATTAAGATGGTTATTAACAAAGATACTGAAGAAATACTAGGAATCCATATCTTATCAGATGATGCTGCTAATATAATTCATGAAGGAGTCATGATCATAAAAAATCGAATGAGATTAGATGATGTGATTAATACGCTCCATATCTTCCCAACTTTCTCAGAGGCAATAAAATTGGTAGCACAATCTTTTAAGAGAGATATTTCAAATATGACTTGTTGTGCAGAATAAAGAAATTAAATAAAAAGATATTTATAAATACATTTTCTAATAATTTATTGGGAATAAAAGATTTACGTGATTAAATGACTTTTGAAGAAAGAATTGAAAAAAAGATTGGGGATCTTGAAAATGAAATAAGAGACATCAGAAAAGAGATTGTACCATTAGATAAAATAATCGATGCAATAAAAGAAGTATTTCTACCTGAATTCAGTGCTCTTTCGGTAAGGATTAGCAATATTGAAACCGAAATAGGAACTATTAATTCTAAAATAGGGAGTATTAAATCTGAAATAGGGAGTATTAAATCTGAAATAGGGAGTATTAAATCAGAAATAGGGAATATTAATTCTAATATCAGCTATTTAAAGATGAAAGTGGATGAGCTTGATTCAAAAATAGATAGTCTCAAAATGGAGATGGATACAAGATTATTAAATATAGATACACGTCTTACTAATTTTGATACACGTTTTACGAATTTAGAGAGGAAATTTGAGATGAGATATAACCGGATAGAAGAAGAACTTGAAGAGATAAGAAGAATTTTAGCAAAAATCGTAAAAGATCCTGAAGAATCTTTATATAAATAATTTTTTTTATTGAATGGAATTCAAGAGTTCCTTTGCTTCTTTTATATCTTTTCCGTAAATATGTAATGAATTACTGAAGTCGAGATATTCACCTACTTCTATTTCTAATTCTTTCGCGACGGATTCTTGAATTCTGATCATTCCATTAACGTTAGGTTCCCATGCTTTAAATAAATCTCTACTTCTCCAGCATGTTTGAAGGATTAATTTATTATTTTTTATTCTAAAATAAAGTCTTTGCAGACAAGGTGGATCTTCCGAATAAGGATCGGCATAAGGACGCCATGTAATTGCTTGAGCTCTTCTTGAATAAGGACTTTCTTTTAATTTCTTAATTATATAATCAATTTGGTTAATTTTTGGTAAGTCCAATAAGCTTAAATAAATATTTTTTATCCCTATTTGTTCGCTAATTTCTTTATCTAATTCAATTTGAAGTCCGTTTCCAAGCTTCCAAATTAATTTATCTCCTATTTCCTGCACTTTTTTTGAGAACTTTAATTTTTCATGCTTTTTAACAACTTCATTGCGAATAATTGGAACTAAAAAGTCTTTTTTTACGGAATCTTCTAATGAATAGGCAGCATAGTTATAAATTCGGTCATGATAAGAATAAGGAAAGCTCTGAGAAGATTCACTTAAATAATGATCATTGACCCCCTCTAAAACTTCTTCAATATAACCACTTTGTATAGAACCAATAAGAAAAATATCCGCAAGACAACCATATACTTCATAAGAATTGCCGAATTTTGATTTTACCTTCAAAATCTTCTTTTCTTTTCCCCTTCGGCTCCTTATTGGATTACTTAACGGATTTTTTATTCTTATTAAAGCCGTGCTATCTTTAGACGGAATATCATTTTCTTTATCATATTCGGTAGATATATCATCACCTTCTTCTAAAACCCTTCTTAATGCTTCAATCCAAGCCGATTCAACATCTTCCGCTTCAATATATATAACAGACGCCATTTTATTAAATTATAAATTAATATTTTAATATTGAAAAAGAGTAAAATATCTCTTTTTATACTTCATATCAATGCGAAAATAATTATAAAAACTAAGAAATAAATTTTCAAATTTTTAAATCAATTTTTCAGAGGAATAAATACATTTATATATTAAATTTTTACATATATATTCTAGTTTTATTTTTAGTATGAATAAAACTCAAATTTATCTTTCTAAAGCACATGAGGTCGAGCCGTTATTCTTAAGAATATAAAATCAAATAAAGAGACAGAAAAAGAAAGTCTTAAAATAATGGAGGATCGTTTAAAGAATTTAATTTTAAACAATAAAGATTTTCATTCACTTTTAAAAAAATATACTTTCTTATATCGTGAATTTAGTTCCATTGAAGATTATTGTGAATTAAAATGGAATAAGAAAAAGCAAGATTGGGAAATTTTAGGATATTATTGTCATAATATTGATAAACCACTTCCATCTAAAAAGAAAAATATTTTTTACATTAGTTTAAGTGTTCCTGAGTATAATTGGGGCACTTTATTTAGTGAAATGGAAAGGCGATTTAATGATTATTTATGTAAAACTATGGGAGAAGATGAAATTGATGAATTGATTGAAAAAGATTACG
Organism: uncultured archaeon; assembly: GCA_964629395.1. GTDB lineage: Archaea > Asgardarchaeota > Lokiarchaeia > Sigyniarchaeales > SOKP01 > CAZVTX01. The sequence goes on along the minus strand of CAZVTX010000009.1, from coordinate 22,020 downwards.
ATAGATATATGCAACTGCGAAATGAATTTTTTAAAAATAATAAAGTTAAAATTGTAAATGATTGGTTTAAATTAACCGAAGATAATGTTTACGAATATATTAATCGAGAATTACTTAAATTAAGAGAAGCCTATTTAATTAAAAAACAATTTACATAAGCTTAACAAAAATTTATTAATATGATGAGATTTGATATTATTATCCAAATTATAATCAAGATGTTGCGGGAAAATGGGATTTAAAGATAAATTAAAGAAAGGAATTAAAGCAATCGGAAAAGTTGCCGGAGACGCAATTGGAGATGTAGTTGAGGATGTTACCGGTTCTGATGCTGCGGGAGATGCAGTAGAAAAAGGTCTTAAAAAAGGTAGCGTTAAAAAGGGGCTTAAAAAGGGAGTAAAATCATTAAAAGACGATTAATTTTAATAACAAACTTTTTTTTTATTTATTTATTTATTCTGATAAGTCCATTTTTTCTTATATTCATCATATTTTTTAAAGAGAATTGATGGATCAAAAGGCTTCTTTTCCCTTAATGCTTGTATTGCTTCTAAAAGCACCTGTGTCATAATTAACTCAAATTCTTGAGTTTTTATATTTGCCGTGTTTAAAAAACGTTGCTGAACCTCATTGGCTTTTAGTTGGTCCATTGTCATTATGTTTTTCACATCCAGATAATAGCCTATTATATAAGCCCCAAATAATAATACGGGGAACATTACAATAATTAATAATAAATCAATATCGAATGCTAATTTTAATAAAGAAATAGCGCTAATCGTTGATACTATAATTCCGTAATATGATTGCCCCATTTTCAGCCTTGATAATTGCTTTCCAATAAACGGAGAGCTATAAAATGATTTAATTTTTTTTCTCATTTTTTATCACCTATTTTTATTATTTAGATTAATTCTTTAGGAAATAATGAAAATTGAGATTTATAATTATTTTTCTGTATAATTCACATTTTTCTTTTTGAAATTAGGATGAAACTTAAAATTCTTAAAATAAATAAGATTACAAATCAATAATTGATCTATTCCGATTAAATGAAAAATTTCTTATGGATACTGTAAAATCAAGGTTATACAAAAGAATTGGTGTTAGCGCGTCTATTATTGGTATTATTCTTATTGCAATTCTTATTCCGCAAATTTTATTGTATACCCGACGTTGTACTACTAATTTCTTTCATTTTAATATTGATTATCGTTTAGGTAATGAAACCGTAGAAGATACAATTATTCGGGAGCCTTATTATAAAATGTTAAAAATGTATGAAAAACATCCGAGTTGGAAGTTCACAATTGAATGCCAGGCTGCGATGATTGAGAGAATATTTGAAAATGATGAATATAAAGAAATTCAAGAATTAACCGAAAAATTGATTAAACGAGGTCAAATGGAATTGATTTGCGGAATTCAATATAGTCAATTATTTTATGCTTATCCTTCTGATGTTTTTGAACTTAATTTAAAATATGCTAATGAAACGCTTGATAAATATGATTTATTAGATAAAAGAAGTAATTGTTTATTATTTCAAGAAGGACAATTTGGTTATGGTCTTACCGTATTGTTAAATAGTAAATATGCATCAAATATCGATACTGTTTTAATTTCTTCACAACAGCTTAAAGATTTTCAACCCTCGGATTATAGAGAACCAGATTATCCCGTATATAAACTTAAAAATGATGATACTGGAGATTATATTTATTTATTACAATATGATTATCTACCTAAATGGGAAGCGGGATATATTCATAGCTGGAATTTTCTTTTTGATGCAGAATTAGCTTTTGAGGATAAAAACGCCGAAAAAGAGTTTAGTGTGGATGATAATAAAATAAAAGCTTATGAAAAAGAATTAGAATTATTAGAACAAGAAGGGAATATATTCTTTACATGCTCAGAATGGGTTAAGCACTGTAAGGATTATGGTGCAATTAAAGAGCTTGATTATTATATAATAGAAAGTAATTGGGGAACAACAAAGTATAATAGTTCTTATATTTGGATGGCAAATAATGGTGATTCTACCGATGATGGTGAATTATTAGCAAATAATTACCGTTGTAGAAATATTATAAAAAGTACCAAGATAATTTATGAGGCTTATAAAAGTTTTCTTAATAGTTCAGAGAAAGCTTTAATAGAATCAAAATTCAAAATGGCTGAAAAATTAATGCTACAAGCGATGGTTACAGATGCAACGGGTATCGGTCCTGATCCCATTGAAAGAGTTACAGCAGAAGGTAATGTTCTGACCGCAGAAAACAATTGTTCTCAAATAATCAAAATAATTGCAGATAAAGTGAAAGCTTTAAATGTATCCAGAATACAAGTAGATTTAAAAACCAGAGCGATAATAAATTCTACATCTAATTTTACAAAATTAATTACAACAATTAGTACATCAATAGATATCAATAATCTTCCTATTGATATTGATTTTGGATCTTTATTATCTAACGGGAATACTATAGAGCCACAAGTATCGGTTTCTAAAGTCAAATATAATTCTTCCGATGATAATAATGATATACTTGAGATGTATAAATTGGATGTCATATTCCAAGGAACTCATGACTGGGCCGATGACTCTATTCTGTCAATTTCTATTAAATTTGATTTATCGGAAATTTCTCATAATTTAGGCGAAATTGTGTATTCACCCTCATTATTAGAGAATACTACAAAGCGTCTCTGGAGATATCAATATCGATATGATCCTATTTATTTATTTTTACCGTTAAGTAATGGACTAATCTTTTTTCCAGATGAATATACGGGGTTTAGAGGACTTGCAATTGTGAAAAATGTAACTTCAAGACATACAAGTTGGCTATGGTCTTATTCCTACATTAAAGTTTTAGAGACTGAAGGCTTACATCTTGATGCACATCATCAATTTTATATCCTTAATAATGTATCATTGGAAAAAGCTGTACGATTTGCTAATAGAATAAATGTTAATCCCGTATGGGTTGTTAGCAAGAATGTTTCATTAATACAAGGTAATGAGGTTTATGAAATTTATAAAAATATGAAAAATAAATTCGCTGAAGATGTAGGGTCTGGAGAGTGGTGGTAAAATGAATAAACAATCTGAAAATATAATAAAAAAAGATGTTGAGACAAAACAAAAGCTAAAAAAATCGCTTGAAAAAATTAAAAATTTTGAGGATAAAACGGATTTTTCAATATATTTAGGAGCCGGACTATATGAAATTGCTATAGGATTATTACTGCTTTTCCTTTTTAAATTTCTAATTGGATTATATATTATTATGGCTTATCCTTATATCACTCCTGAATTATTATATTTTTTAAGGATATTTGGTATTTTATTGATTATTTTTGGTATATTATCGGTAATTACACCCTTAATTCAGTCTAAATTAAATCGAGATTTAAGAGCTCTAAATATTTTTGTAAAAATTAATTCGATAATTATAATATTTTTAATTCCGATGGGTCCTTTCGTTGCAATAGGATTATGGAATAAATCAAAAAAACAAACTTTAGAACGTGAAAAAGAATTTCCTAAAATTTATTTCTTTATTATGTTTATTGCCGGATTATTGCATATAGGAATTGGATTATTAATGTTGCTTATTATAAATCCCGCATTAACCTCTTCAATTACACTTTTATACCCAATGATAAATTATCAGTTGATTAATTTTCTTACGATGTTAGCATGGATAAGTTTACTTTCAGGAAGCTCGATATTTATCATTTCATTTTTCAGTAAATCATTATATCAAATAGAAAATATTAGAAGTGAGAACCTTATTAAAAAATTTTTAGTTTATTTACTATTTATATCATCATTATTTCTCATTTTAGTATTTCCAATAGGGACATTCTTCGGTTTAATTTTGCTGCAAGATTCTTATGCGAAAATAAAAAAATAAACAATATTTTACTTATCAAAAAAATTACTACGTATTTTTGCTTATAATTTTAAATTTTTTCCGATATTATATTATTTAAGTATGGAATAAACCATAATAGAGCTAAAATATATGATAACACTGCACATTCATTATGGACCTGCTTTTTCGGAATTAACGGGTAAAAACGAGGAATCTTTAACTTTTGATAACGATATTAAATTAAAAGAGTTATTAGAATATTTCTATAATAAATATGGAGATAAATTCCGTAAATTAATATGGAAAAATGAGGATAAATTAGAATATCACGAACAATTGGTTATTATAATTAACGGAAAAACTTATAGAGACGAAAATTTTCTGGAAACTGTTTTAAAGGATGGAGATGATTTGTACTTTTTATATATATATTTTGGAGGATAATAATAAATAATAATAAAATTAGATTATAAGTATAAACCACATTCCAATTCCCGTTAAAATAGGATTAAGTATATTATCCGTTATGCTTTTTGATAGAAAAGCATCGACTAAGAAAAATATTATACTCGCTACAATTGCCATAGTTAGGATAATAACAATGTTAACCGCCATCCAATTTATATAAATTCCGGCTACTATTATTACTATAATAAATGTCATTCCTGCACCCGCAACATATCCTTCAATTGTTTTTATTGAATTCTCCCGAAATCTTCTTTTACCATACTTTTTACCGACTAAAGATGCAACGGCATCTGCCACTGCAGTGATTAAAGCGACGGTTGCAAAAATCGGAAAAGGAGCAAATACAAAAGGAACAAATGAGAGAACCATCGGAGCAGATGAAACAAATGTATCTAATTCATCTGGTTTCATAGATTTTGAATACCATTTCTGAGCCCATCCAGGTAATAATTGAGGTTTAGTCAATCGGGCTAAATCGGCTACTTGAAACATAATACAAAAACCAAAGCCAATTGTTATGATTAACCAAAAAGCAAAACTATATGTATCGAGACCCCATTTTTCCAGGACTCCAAGTGCATTTAAAATAACTCCCAGGGACCAAAAAACTAAAATCACAGCCACAGGAAGTAAATGTAATAATTTTCTTTCAACATCTTTCTTGAAATCATATTTCCAATTCGCTTTAAATTCAACACAGAAAGAATCATAATCCCAAACTAATTCAGGGTGTCTTTTCATTTTAAAAGAATTTTTTATTAAAATAGAAATCCAAACGAGAGTTTCAATTGTTAGAATTAATGAAGTCGATAACCATAGAAAATTTAAAGTTTCCGGGGATAAATTAGAATGTGCTTGATACATGAAAGGAAATATTATACCGCTTAAAAGAAATAAGGCTCCAATTAATAATTCATTTGCAAAAATCTTTCTTTCGCGTTTTTGTTCTCTATTTTTGATTGTATAAACGAATGTAAAGATTGCTAAACTTATAAAAATAACCGTAGTTGGCAGAAAATACATTTTAAGCGACCCTATTTAAATTTAAAATTAATTTTATTAAAAGGATTATTTAATTAATTAAATATTTTATAATACGAATCATCAAATTATTCATAGGAAAATTAAAGGAAATTTAAACAAATTTACAAAAAAGAAAAAACAATTTCTCTTACTTTTAGCTGAAAAATTGATATACTAATGCATAGTAATCTAAATCAAGATAATAGCGGATTAAAATAAATATAATCGCACAACCAATTGGTATTAAAAGGTTGTCTGAAATTTTAAAAGGTTGATCAGTAAATAAATCAAATGATTGGAATGCAATAGCAAAAATAATTGACCATATAATCCCAATAAACGGAAAACAAATAATAAATGCCACTATTGTTCCTGCAATATTTCCCTCCCATGTTTTTTTCTTATTCCATTTTATTCTATGTTTTCCCCATCTTATTCCTACTTGACTGGTGGTAAGATCTGCAATTCCGCTCATACCTAAAATAGCAAAATAAACCATTGGAGGACATAAAAAGGAGGCAAACATTTGTCCTATGAAAAAATATAAGTAAGTCCCATAACTTTCAATCTCTTCTTCACTCATTACCATTTTTGGCAAAAAATTAAATGGAAATGCAAAATATTTTGATTTTCTGGTTAATTCATTAATAAGCATAAAAAGACAAAGAATATAAAAGAAAAAAAAGATGAGATAATAGAACCAACCGAGAGCATATAGAGAAGTTCTTATTGATTCTGGCTCTGAAATTATATTTAAATATAATTCGAGCATGTTATTCTTATTTGGAATCATTCCGGCCCATGATTGGGTTGATTTTGTTACGTAATTATAGCCAACAGCCCATAATATAAATAATACGATGAAAATAATCACATGGCTAATCTTTCTATAGGTATCACGTTTAGCCTTATTCATCTCGTTCATCTTTTTTCTCCATTTCTTTTCTACCTCCTTAAAATCCTTTTTTCTAAAGAATAAACGATAGAGAATTATTAAAAAAGTTGATAAAATTACAATAATACCGAAGCCTATAATAGGTAAACATAGAACAATAAGCCAATTTTCTAAAACTACGCTCCTTAAATAAGCACTCTGATACATTAATAATAAGAAAGCCAATATATGAAGAAAAACAAAATATAGTGCTCCAAATGCAATAAAATTATTGATTTTATCATTTTTATCGGATAATTGCAGATATCCAAAAAGAAAAATAAAGTATACCAGTACTAAACAAATAAACCATAAATAAAAATTTTCAAGAAACATCTTAACTAGAAAATTGTGATGAATCGATAATAAATTTGATAAAATTTACAAGAAAGCCAATTTTTAAATTAGTAATAGATCATCAAAAATGTAATTTTATATATATGCCTGACGATCTTACCCGGGTTAAAGGAATTGGGGTAAAAGCTGCAGAATTATTAAAAGCAGCAGGAATCACTACAATTGAAGCTCTTGCAAAATCAAATATTGAAAATTTGGTAAAGATAAAGGGAATAGGACCCGCATCTGCTAAAAAATGGATCAATAATGCTATTGAATTGTTAAAAAGTAATAATAATAAAATTAATAACAGAAGTAAGGCTAATAAAAGTGCTCCTAAAGGTATTCCGGCAAAAACCCCTAAGAAATCAGTTACTACAAAAAAAGTTTCTTCTACTCCGAAAAAAACTACTGCGAGAGAATCAAATCCGGGTGTTAAAATACAATCTACGAGTGCATCTAAAATAACTTCTTCTAAGCCAACATATTATTCTAAATCTAAACAGATAAAATCGTCAATATCAACCACAACAAAATCAGAAACCCATAAAATAGAAATAAAAGATACTGCAGAACCCATTCCGAGATTTCTATTGAATAGATTGAGTAAAAAGGCTTTAAAAATATTAAATATGTCCTATACTGCGATGAAAAGGGAGAATTTAAAGAATCTTGAAAATTATCTTAAAATCTTGGAACCTGAACGAATAAAATTTGATCCTGCTTTCCAAGATGAGAAAAATGCTTTAATTGCGATTGATGAGAAAATTAAATTTATAGAAAGTTTAATCATTAATTATCGGGAAAATGAAATTCAACGTAATCTTGAAGAATATATTGTTAAACCTATGGAACGAAATGAATTTAAATTAATTTTAGATCGTTTAAGTGAAAATTTTGGTCCTGAACAAGCTGCAATTAAAATTTTTGATGGTTTAAGTAAAAAAGTAAAGAAAATTCTTTTAAAAAATACAACAGAAATTGCGAATATTAGGGATATTCAAAAAATTATTGAAGAAAAATATCCCGATAAAGCGAAATTATATTATCAAAAGCATAAACGTTAGAAATGAATGAGATAATTCTTGCTTCTAAATCAATAGACCGAGGAGAATTATTAAGGCGTTGCGGGTTAGAATTTACAAGATGTATTACTGATATCGACGAGTATACTTATAAATTAAAATATTCTGACCCTATTCAATTAGTTAAAGCTTTAGCTAAAGCTAAATTAGAAAAGGCAAAAGACGATTTAATTAATGGAATCTTTAAAAAGAATAAAAAAATTAAAGAAAAAAATGATAAAATAATAATTGCTGCGGATACAATTGTAGAATTAAACGGTGAAATTATAGGAAAAGCTTCCAATGAAGAAGAAGCATTTAAAATTTTGAAGAATCTAATCGGTAAGACTCATAATCTAATTACGGGAATTGCTATAACCACCTTATTTAAAAATAAGATTGTAGTTGATTTCGATAAGACGGAAGTAGAATTTTTAGGGCTCTCGGATGAGGAGATATGGGCTTATATTAAAACTGGAGAATGGAGAGGTCGAGCAGGAGCTTATTCTATTCGGGATAAAGCAAGTATGTTTATTAAGGCGATAAACGGATCATCCAGTAATGTCATCGGATTACCTATGCATAAGATTTATAAAATTTTAAAAAATGAATTTGATATTAATCTATTTAAAGATTTCTAATTATTAATTAAATATTTCTTATATTTTTATGGAAGAATTAAATATTTGTGTAGGATCATTAAATCCCGTTAAAATTAAGGCGGTTCGCTCGGCTTTTAAGCATTACTTTAATAATTTCAAGATATTTAAAATTGAAGCGGATTCTAAAGTTCCACCAGAGCCTATAGGGATGGAAACTATTATAAGAGGTGCAATAAATCGTGCTAAGGCTGCTATAAATTATTTAAAAGAAGATTTAAAATTAGATTCGAATATTTTTGGAATTGGAATTGAAGCAGGATTAGTAGAGATACCAAACACGATATCAGGTTACATGGATTTTCAATATTGTGCAATAATGGATGAAAAAGAGAGGATCACATTAGGTTCAGGTATAGGATTTGAATATCCTTCTTTTGTAATTGATACAATTCTCTCCGGGAAAAGTAAAGAGATTGGAGAAATTATGGGAAAAATTGCAGGAGATGTTAATTTAAAGAAAGAAAAGGGATCAATTGGCTTTTTAAGTAAAGATATTATAAAAAGAAAAGATATTTTAAAGAATTCCGTAATTTGTGCCCTTTTGCCAAGAATAAATTCAGATCTTTACGATTTTAAATAAAAAGAATTATAAACTTTAACGAATAATATAAATTCATTAACTCAATCACTTTAATGGGTATGAATTAAATTGGTAAGAAAACATTATAAAAATGAAGGTATAATTAAATTACTTGTTGTGCTGGGCGGAATAATTGGCTTTTTAACTGCGTTTTTCTCTCTATTTAGTCTTGCATACATTCCCTCATATTGGAATCCTCACTGGTATAGCGGCTATTGGATAATTTATTCCGTTATCGGAATGATTGTTGGAATATTCACAATTTTATGCGGAATGCGTAAACAGAGCAAAAAAGGTGGGGAAATTTTACCCTTCCATTGGCTTACATTCCTTATTTTGGCGATTTTAATTATAATATTCAATGGAGGCTTAATAGCTTGTATTTTATTGATTATTGCATTTTTAATTGCCTTAATTGAAGATTTATAATTTCTAATTCCTAATTTTTTATTTTTATATTTTATTTTATAGTTTGTAAGAAGTAATCAATTATTCTTTCGGCAATATTTACATTTGATACTCGTTGGAGTCCGGTAAAACCAGGTATAGAATTAACTTCAAGTACATAATATCCATCTTTGCTCTCTATTATATCGACACCCGCAATTTCTGTTTTAGTTATCTTCGCCGCTTTTAATGCCAAATCTTCAAGTTCATCATTCATATTTATAGGTTTAGATTTTGCACCTGCATGAATATTAGTCTTCCAACTATCGCCAACCCGATACATTGCTCCGGCTACTTGTTCTCCAATTGTCATAACCCGAATATCCCTATTATAATGCTCAATAAATTCTTGGAGATAAAAAACCTCATTTAATTTATCTAAAGTAAATAATACATTTTCGGCAAATGATTTATCAGTTAATCTAACTATACCTATACCTTTAGAACCGAATAATGGCTTTAACACAACATCACCCCCTAATTCATCAAAAGCATCCAAAGCAGAATCTACATTTTCGCAAACAATTGTTTTAGGTGTTGGTATTCCGTGTTTTTCAAGAATTAAAGACGTTAAAAATTTATCACTTGCAATTTCTAAAGATTCCTTGGAATTAATTAAACGAATACCGCTTTCTTCAATTGCTTTTAATAAATCAAGCCGATATATAATTTTTTTAGGAAATTCTGCCCCAAATCCCCTTAAAAGACCTCCTTTAGGATAAATATCTTCAAATCGTTTTTCAAAACTTTCAATATTAATTTTAACAATTTCTTTAGCGGGGATAAAATATTTTACATTATATCCTTTTTTTTTAAGCTCATTTGTTAGGATTATTATTTCAGGATCATCGGGTTTAGGTGTAATAATTAGTGTTTTCATAATTTTGATGATTAAAAAATTACTATTTGCATAAGTCTATTAATTTAATTAAGTATAATTGTTTATTTTTCTTTTATGAATTTAATGAATAATTCTAAAACCGCTAAGGATATTGAGAAGTTAACCAAGATTCTTTCTAAGGTTCAAATGCTATATTATCGTAAAAAAGAACAACTGGAAGAATTGAAGGATGAGATAAATGATTTAAAAAAGGTTTTAGATTTATTAAATTCACTAATTTCGGAAAAATCTTTTACATCAGCGGATGATCTTTATTTTCAATCATTATCTGACCCTGAAAAATTCTTTACTGAAAAAATTGCAAAAGAAAAAGTTCAAGGAACACAAATTAAAAGAAAAATATTTGCTTCAGACGATAATTCAAATGAAAACCTCTTATCAATTTTAGAATTTAATGATATGAGTAATGTTTTTATAAAATTTATTGATCCTAAAATGCTGGGAATAAAAGAAACGTCTGAACAATTTATTGCCATTTTCCTTAAGGAAGCCTTAGTAAGGATTATCGAAGAAAACCCGAATTTAGATGTTAAATATAATTTCTGTAAAGATTCTGACATTATTGAAAGTATAGAAATTAAAAATTTAAGAAATATAAAGGAATTCGACTTAATTACCGCAAAAGTTAGGGAATTAGTTTTGAAATCAATCTCAAAAGGAAAATATGATGAATAAAAAGAATTTTTTGTTCTTTTTCTTAATCTGCTTTAATTAAGTAAAATTTTTGAATGATAAAAATTATGATTTAAATACAAAAAACATATATTTGATTTATTTTATTTTTAGATAAAAAATAGGAGTGTAGTTTTACTTGGCGAAAAAGAAAAAAAGTTGGCTTCCAATTCCCAAAATACATTCAAAATATAATGAACCTGAACTTGAATCCGCACTTATAGAAAAAGCATCTGAATTATTACAAGATAAACAAGGAGATATTCCTTCATTTATATTCCTAACTGGAAATTTTTTTGATGTAAAAGGTTTTAGTTATAGTGCACTTCGAGCATGGAGAGGCGCGGCTAAACCTTCTGATGGTGGCAGAACCCCTACATTAGAGGCAACTTTTGCATCATTATCAGTATATCTGAGTTCATTATTGGCTGTTCAATCAGATTTCTATTATGCTTATGATGAAATAAAAGAAATTCTTTTGGAGAAAAATAGGGAAGATCTATGGTCAATAGTGGAAGAAAAACTTCCTTTTATATCTTTACCCCCGAAAGAAATGTACGGAAAGCGAGCTTCACCGATATCACCCTATTTTATAATAAAACAAGATGATGACTTAACTCTTGGTGAATTATATCCCTCGGTGTATCTAACAAAAATTATTTCTTCAATAAAATCAAGATTTTTTGTTTTCTTTCAGCATGAAGGTTATACTGCTTTTGGCTTTTTTAATTCATTACCTTCTTGGAATAATTTTGGATTTGAACAAAAGGCAAAAGAATTTACCGATGACCCAACACCGGAGAATTTGATTAAATACACTAAAACATCAAAAAATCTTAAAGAGGTTTTAATTGCATTAATTTACAGCCATAATAATGCATATCTAGAACAGTATCTCATTGCTGATTATGAGATACTTCTGAATAAACTATTATCTGGAGGTGAAATCTAAAATGGTTAATATAGGATTAATGGGGCCGATCTCAGCAGGAAAAACCTCACTTTTACGTTTATTCGTGAAGTATATCAATCAAGGTGAAATTGAAAAAGTTAAGGGAGGAATCAAATGCTCAATAGTAAAAACAGATTTTAGCGGTGAAGCTACGGTTCCCGGGGGTAAAAAAGATGATAGTTTAAATGAGAAAGAAACAAAAACAATCCATCCTAATCGAGTTGTATTCAGAGAGGTTGATACAGGAAGAAATCATACTATTTTTGCTCCTGGTGGTGATAGAGAAAGAGCAGTAGTAAAAATGGGTATAATTACAATTAGTCGAATTGCCACTCAGATTGTTGCAGTATTTACTTTAGATAGAGATTTAGAACCTCAATTTGATTTTTTTAACGATATTAGATTTTTTCCGAATGAAATTTATGTCTGCATTAATAAATACGATCTCTTAGAAGGCGATAAAGGAGCTAGAGAAAAGAAATTAAAAGAAATTGAAGAAAAAATTATGAAATTCTTTGAATCAAAGAAGATTAAAGTTAAAGAAGTATTTGTAACATGTGGAGAAGATATTCAAGGTTTTCCTGAATCAAAGGAGTATAATAATCATGCTGCCGAAATGTTATTAAAAATTTGTACACATAATTAAGATTGTTTTTTTTTAGAATCTTTCTTTTTTATTAATTTTTTCTCATTTGCCGCTAATGCTGTTCTTAAAAATAACTTTTCAATATCAAGATGATATCCTAAAAGGGGAGTTAAATTTATTTTTGTTTTATCATCTGATATTTTTATATATCCCAACCTATTAAGTTCTTTTAGATCTTCTATAATTGATTTCTTTTTTCTTAAAGTTTCTATCTCTTTCACTGAAGTTGATCCAAAATTTTTGAGACAACATGTCAGAATGCAAAAAAGTGTAGCTGCAAGTCTTTGTTTTCCCTCAAAAGGATTAGTAGCTAAAAATTCTGCTAATTCTTGATCAAATGCTAAGAACCAATGTGAATCAAGTGGATTATATTTAATTTTTAATCCGAGTGGTTCGATATAATTTGATAAATTAATTAATAATTTTTTAAAATAAACATCAGCATTTCGATTCTTAATTTTTAAAACTTTAATAATTTCTTCTCTTGTAGTACCTCTATTATATATTCCATCCTTTTTGCTTAATAGATGCATTAAAATCGAGATCTCATTCAAAATTATCTACCTCATCAATATATAAAAAGTTTGTTTCTTTCTGATATTTTATCTTTCCTAATTGGAGCAAATGGAGTAGAGATATAAAATTCTGAAATGCTTCCCAAGGATCCTCATAATCGTCAAAAGCCTCATCAAAATAACATGGTAATTTTTCTTTTAAATTATTATAGAATTGCATCATATTATCATAAAAATTTTCTTCCGAGATTTCAATTTCATAATTATAATCGGAAGGAATGGATTCTATAATAGGTTCCTCAACTTCTATTTTGCCATCTCTTTGCTGATTCAGTCTCTCACCACAAGAACGGAGATATTTATATGAGATTGACTCTATATTAAATGGTTCTGTCCAACAACTTTTTATTAAGTTGAAAATCTCTGAATCAGAAGGATTAAAAGATAAAAATTCAAGAAATTTCTTTTCACTATCAAGTGATTCTAATAATAATCTAAGTTCCCTAAATTTATCATTTAAAAGATTGCAAGCATCTCCGTATAATTCTGTTAACTCGGCTAAGTTAGATATTGATAAATAATTTTTAATTTTAATAAAAATAGGTGATAAATCTTCATCTAAAAGCGAGCTATTTTTGTTTTTTACCTTCTCCTTAATCTCTTCAATAAATTTGAATATTTCCAAATAAATATCCTCTTTTATCATCTTTTAACTTTTTTTATTATTTTAGGTATAAATACTTTTGATACTTGTTCTTTACCTATCCTTGCAACACCAATTAATTTATCAGCTAATGAATATAAAATTTTAGAGGATAAGGGTAAAAGTAAAATAAATTGAATCGAATTACCTTCTAATGTCGTTTTAATTAATTTATATACGATTTCAGAATTTTTTTCATCAAGAAACATTGTAGCTTCATCAAACATACAAAATGGTTGAGGTTTTATCTCATTTAGGGATAGAATCAAACATATTGATATCATAGAGATTTGTCCTCCGCTTAAAGCTGATACCTCCCATTTTTGTCCTTCTAATGTAGATGCTTTAATTATAATACCTAAATTCTCGAAATCTTCTTGAAGCTGTAATGAACATTGGATTCCAACCTCTAATTTAGAGAATTTATTATTTATCTTTTCTTCAACTTGCTTTAAAACTTGTTTAAAACGTTTGAAATAGGTATTTTCCATTTTATTTTCCGTATCTTTAGCAGCATCAATATCTTTCATTAAATCTACTTGGTTTTTGGTAATTCTCTTAAGTGATTCTAAAATCTGTTCCTTCTCTACAAGTAAAGAATCATCAACATCGAGATATTTAATTAATTCATTATTTATCTTTTCTATATCCCTTTTAATCTCATCAATAGATCTAATTTTCATTTTTTCCTTTGAGATTAAATCTCCGATCTCTTTATTAATTCTTTTAAGGTCATTTTCTTTAGTATTTAATATATCGAGTGCATTTTTCAATTTTATCCGTTCCGCTCCTAATTTAAGAGATATATCCGCTCCTATTTTCTCATAGTTTCTACGTTCAGCTTTTTGATTGTCAATAATTTCTCTCTTTTTTCTTATATCTCCTTCAATCTCCACAATTTTATTTTCTATTTCGGATAATTCACGAAATATTTGAAATGCTTCTTTGTCCGCTTTTTGAAATTCCTCTTTTTTTAAATTATATTCAATTTCTTTTTCACGTAAAGATAATTTTTGATTATTTAACCTTTCATTAATTTTATTCAAATCTTCTTTATATTCTTTTAATAATTCATTCCATCTTTCTTTTTCGCTCTGATTACTTTTTATTTCTTCAGGTATTTCATGCAATCGCTCATTCCATTTTAGATATTGAGTATTTTCTTTTTTATTAAATTCCTTAATTCGCTCTTCTAATCTTTCTATTTCTGTAAGAATTTTTTTATTAATCAATTCAATTTCTTTTACTTTCTTATATAAATCATTTTTTTCATGAGTTAAACGTTCACGTTGTTTATAATAAAATTCTAAATTAGCAAAAGAATTCTGCTTATTAAATAGATCTCTCTGAAGTTCATCCAACTTGGACAATTTTACTCTTAATTCTCCAATTCTCTTTCTAACTTCCTCATATTCTCGATTGAATTGATTCAATTGTTCTTGTTGAGAGCCCGTACTCAATAATCCCTTTAATTTTTTAGTATGCGGAGTTTCATAGGCATACTTATATGATATGATTTGTTCTCCCTTTAAAGTAACACATTTTCCGTTAAAATTACTTCTTTTATATAGTTCTTTTCCTGAATGATAATCTTTTACTACAATACAATTTTTTATCTTTGAATACAAAACCTTCTTAATATCAATATCATTATCTATTACATTAATTAAATCTGCTAAATAACCAATAACTCCTGGGCCTCCAATCTTTTGAAAAGGAATAATTTGTCCTCTTTTTGGAACATATATATTGCAATAAGCATTAAAATTATCTTTAATTCTTTTTAGAAGATCCATAGTATGCCAATCAGCAGCTACAAATGAATAAAGTAATTTTTCTCCTAAAACAGATTCTATTGCAAATGCCAGAGAATCATCATATTTTAAGAACTCAATTATCGGCCCCTTAACTTTGAGTTCTCTCTTCTTAATCTCTTCTTTAAGAATTGATACACTTGACGGTAAAATAATCCTTTTCTCTCTTAATGATACATTTAATCGTTGGATTTGACGAATTAATTTTCTTTTCTGTTCTTCTAATCTTTCCAATTCCGATTCATTTTCTAAAATTTCCTTTTCCGTGTGCCTTAATTCCTTATTTATTTCAATTAGTAAATCTTTAGTAGGGTTTTCTAAAAACCATTTATTATTCTCAAATTTAAAATCAATATCATTTAATTTATTGAATATAGCATCAATTTTTTTATTGAGTTCTTCAATTATCTTTTTATTTTCGGATAATTCTAATGTTTTTTGCTCTTTTAATGCATTTAATTTATTGAAACGCTCTAATAGTTCACGATTTTTTTCTATTTTTTCATATAATTCTTTTTTTTCTATTTCTAATTTTTTAATTTTCTCTTTTATCAAATTCTTTTTATTTTTAATTTTATTAATCTCATCCGCAACATTTTCTCGTTGTCCTTCAAGATTTTTAATTTCTTTATTTTCTTCTTTTATAATCTGCTCTAAATTTTCTAAATCCTTCTTAAATTTCAATTTTTCTTGTTGCCAGTTATTAATTTTATCAACAAGTTCTTTTTTCCTATATTGGTATTCACCTAATTCTTTCGATAAACTATTAATCTCTTTTTCAATCTTGGATATTTCTCCATTAATTTCTTCTATTTTACTTCTATTCTCATTCCATTCACTTTCAATCTCTTTTATAATTTCTTTAATTTTTTCAATATCGGCCTTTATTTCTCCAATTTCTTTAATCAATTTATCTCTATTTGCCCATAAAAGTTCATCCGTAAATTTTTTTTTAATTTTTTCAAGCCTTTTTTTAGCTTTTAATCTTCTTAATTTTGGTCTTAAAAGATCTAATTGAATATTTAATCCGTTCTTTTTACTAATCAAAGAATTCAATTCATTTTTAAGATTAGAAACCTTTTTCTTTTGCTCTAAAATCTCCTCTCTTAATCCTTTAAGTCCTATTCCCTCTTCTATAAAATTTCCTAGCTCAATAGGCTTGAGGGTTTTTATCTTATCTATCTTTCCTTGGCTAACAAATGCAAACTGATTATCAGGATTAATATTTAATTCTACTATTAATTTTTGAATTTCATGTGCATGTATGTTTTTATAATGAGGATCATTTCCATACTTGATTTGATAAAATGGTGATGAGCCTCTAATTACAGTCCTTTTAATAACTATTTGCTCATTACCTCTTTTTATATATAATTCCACGCTTGCACGTTTTTCTCCTGAACGAATAAATCCCGACCATCGATTATAACGCATATCTTTATCATTACTTCCAAGCGCAAATCGAACTGCCTGATAAATTGATGTTTTTCCGGAACCATTTGGCCCAACAATTATAATAAATTTTGAATCTTCAAAATTAATCTCATCTTTCTTAAATGATAAAAAATTTTCCAGAACTACTTTTTCTATATAAACATTTGCGTTTGATCCAGAGATCTCGGTTAAATTATTTTGAATACTCAAAATTTACTCACTCTCTTATTATAAAAATATTAATCACTAAAAGCTTGTTTTATAATATCAATCCTTTTTTTAGCTTTCTCTAAATTAATCTTTGCGATATTAGGTTCATCATTTAGGATAAAGGGATATTTTGCTAAAAGAGATCGCTCATTTTTACTTAAATTTCCTTCCTGCCTTAATTTATCGATAACAATTAATAATTCATTATAATGTTTGGAGGCAGCTTCTTCATAGAGTTGATTAACCATAAATTCTGTGGGTTTCATTTCCTGTATTGAACCAATAATTTCTTTTTCAATATTAATTTTTTTTGCGTCTTTTGCCTTTTGTTTTGAATTTTCGGGGAAGGATTCTCTCTTTAATTCGGAGTCCATGCTTTCCTTTTCATTTTTATTAATTCCATCATATCTTTTTTTTAATACAGGAATAGTAGGAATAAACTCCTGATTTTCCAAAAGTTTTTGTAAAATATTTGTAAGATCTATAGAATCTTCATTCTCATTCTTTATTATAAGCTTAAGGAGTCCTAATTTTAAAAAATCTTTAATATCCTTAACCTCCCAACCTTCTGTGATTCTTAAAACAAATTCATCGTTAAAATCAATATTTTCAATCGTTTCCTTAAAATTTCTTATAATTGATTCACGCTCAGCAATATTAGGTTTAGGTATTCTAATTATTAAATCGAAATATTCAATTATTTTGTCATAATTAAGAATTACATCATTATAATCGTAATTAATCCAAATAAATATTATATTTCCTTCAAGAAAATTGGGTATCTTTCCTATAGAATAACAAAGAGAGACATATTTTTTTAAAAAACCACCATCCTCATATAAAGCGTTAAAATACGAATCTTGTTCTATTAAAATAATATTTTTATTTATATCCCTTGATTTACTAATGCTATTATCTTGATTACTATTTTCGGTAATATTCTCATCATCTTTTAATACACCTACTTCTTTACTTCCTTTTATTCTCTTTAAGAATTGTTTTAAATTTTGTAAGAATTCGTCAGGATTTTCGCAAATTTTCTCAAAATTAGGTTGATATAAATTTAAGTAATAATTTTTACAAATCAGTTTAATAAATTCAACTACATCCGCTCGAAAATTAGCGTTTATAAGTAAAGATCCCTTGAAATCAAAACTTTTTATATTATCTGAGCTAGAATCTCCCAAAGATAATATTACCTTAATATAATTTAAAATTTCATTATATTTTTCCCTGAAAAAAACCTCATTTTTATCAATCGGAATATCTTGTGATTGAATAATACTAAAATAATTGGAAAGGAAATCAAATTTGCTCATATCAATCCTCATATTTAATTCTTTTAACAAATCTTCTATATTAGATCAAAAATATAAATCTTTTGGGCTTAACAAAATAATTGCGTTTTCCCCCGACAAAAAAACTCGCTTATTCAAGAAGTTAAATGAGAATTTGATTTATAATATAATCAATTTTATATTGCACTTTAAATAAAAAGAATTTAAATCAAATTCCTCTTTAAAAATTTTACAAATCTATAAACTAAAATATTGTTATAATTAATCAAGAAATATTAAAGATTTAATTCTTCCTTAATCTTTCTCAATAATTTATCTATATCCTTACGTATTAATTCATAATGAGTAAAATAACCTCTCTTTATACCTCTTACGAGACCTGCTTTTTTGAGTATCCTAAGATGGTGTGATATTGTAGGCTGTGATTTACCGAATATCGCCTCTAATTCGCATACACAATAGTCCTTTATTTTTAGGGCTTCTAAAAGTTTTAATCTGAACCCATTGCCTAATGCTTGAAAAAAATCAATTAATTTTGAAAATTCAAAATCTTCATCTAACCTTTTTCCTAT
>CAZVTX010000009.1:0-2802 GCA_964629395.1 uncultured archaeon | reverse complement strand
ACCTTCGTAGAAGCCTTAGCAATAGTTGATAAATTAATATTCTCTAACCCCGAATTATCTCCTTTCTCGGAAAAACATAAATTTGTTCGCTGTTATTTACAATTATTTTGGGATCCTATTAATAATAAAATATATCCCGATATTAATGTATTTGCGGCAAGTGCAAAAGGTATTATGCCAATTCAGAGAAATATTGAATTTAATCTCTATGATGACTCTGAGATTTCATTAACATCAAGCGCATGAGGCTGATGAGCAAAAATTGCATCACGTCCGGACTACGGAAGATTTAAAACGATATTACGCAAAAAATTCGGAAAAAACCACGATTATTTTGCACATTATTTTAGAAATTATCAAAAAAGAGGTAATTATAAATAATTCGTGAGATTTATGAAAAAAATTACATTACAATTAAGCATTCCTATTACAGGATATTCACATGGGAAAGATTTTACATTAGAACTTGATGACGATGCTACAATCGTAGATGCTTTAGCTGCAGTCGATAAATATATCATAGAGCATCCTGATGAATCGATTTTTCCGCTATATGATGGATATATTCATCATTATCTTCAACTATTTATTGATCTTGAAGAAGAAAAATTTTATGATGATGTTGGAATTTCTCCATATGCCCCCGATGATCAAGGACTTTTAAGGAAATTTAATCCTATAAAAGAAGATATATATTTTCCGCTTTATCCTGATAGCGTTATTAATTTACAAGTAGATGTTGGATGCTGATGAGAGAAGGTCAAGAATCGCCATGATATTGGAAAATTTAAAACAATCATTCGCAAAAAATTTGGAAAAGACAATGAGAAATTCGCCCATTATTTTAAAAAATAAAAAAATGGATGATGTCTTTTATGAAATGGTAGTAAAAGACGGACCATAGGATTGCCTCCTATGTTTTTTAATCAAATATTTTAAAAATAAGGAAGATAATTAATGATGTAAATTAAATAAGAAAAATTTTAGTATGAATAAATTAAAATTAATTTTTTTATGTTCAGGAAATTCCGCTCGAAGCCAAATGGCTGAAGCGATTACTAAAAATCTTGTAGGAGATAAATTAGATGTATATAGTGCAGGATTTGAGCCACTTGGAATAAATCCATATGCAAAACAAGTTATTGAAGAGTTAGGAATTGATATGAGCAACCAGGTCTCGAAAAAATTAAATGAATTAGATGAAACACATTTTGATATTGTAATAACATTATGTTCACATGCCGAGAAAGTTTGCCCGACGATTCCTGGTATAAAGGAAATATTATATTGGCCGTTTGAAGATCCCGTTGTTTTTGAAGGATCCGAAGAAGAAAAACTGAAAAAATTTAGAGAAATTAGAGATCTAATAAAAGAAAAGATTATATCTTATCTAAAAACAAAAGAAATCCTATAATTTTTATTAAAGTTATTATTTTCATCTTTGATTTTTATGGATTTTTTTACGCATTTAGTCATAGGAATGTCCACTGCACTCGTTACTTTAAGAAAATTTGATGAGGAATTTATCCTTTTAGGAATTATTATGTCTATACTTCCAGATGCCGATATTTTTTTAATTCCTTTCAACCGAAAATTTAAAAAATATTATTTATCTCACAGAGGTGGCTCTCATTCATATATTATAGGCTTTATTACCGCATTAATCGTTGCTACTATTTTTAAAAATGTGTATAACGGATCTTTTATTGATTATTTTATTATAGGTTGGTTATTTTACGGACTTCATGTTACTTGTGATTTAATTACGACATCACGAATACCTATCTTTTATCCGCTTTCTAAAAGAGAATATCGTTTTAATGTAGAGCGGGCAGTAAATCCTCTTTTAATGTGCAGCTCTTTTTTTATAACTTTCTTTTCAATTTGGATGGTTTACAAGAAAATTAGTTGGAGTTTCAGATATTTTTTTAGAACGATGGTATTTATCGTTTATTATGTTTATCTCTTCTATAAATTAATGCTTAAGATTATTGTCCAATCATTATTACAGCAAAACCAAATATATATCCCTGGATTGCTTCCAATAGTCTATTATATTTATGAGAAACGAGATTTTAAAAATTATATTAAGTTTCGCTTAATGAAAAAGGTTTTACTAATTCAATTAAAAATATTGATATTTGAATCTTTAATTTATAAAAATTCTCCTAAATATGAATTAATTAGGAAGAGCTTGGAATTAAGTAAAAAATATCGTTTTTTTTCCAAGTGGAATTGTTATATTCCGTTTATTATTGAACAAGATTCGATAATTAAATCAATAATTTTACTTTCTGAGAGCTTTGGTGGTAATCGAGCATATTCTTTACTCATTACTTATAATAACAATAAAAACACGATAATAGATTATAAAGATGGATTTTTTAAAGTAAAAAATTTATTACAGCGATAAAAAGAATTAATCGCTCGGAGACTTCCTCTTTTTTTCTAGTTTTTCATTTCTAATTTCTTTTAATAATTTTAATATGAAATAAATAATTAACGCAACAGAAATAATTATTCCGATTAATCCAATTATCATAATTAAATAAAAAGGCCATAATGAGCTTTGAAAAAGCATAATTTTTCACATATTATTATTAATGCATAAATCTTTTATTTATATTTAATGAATCTTTAGTTTATATTTAATATTATGAAAGCGATTATTAAACAAGTAGAGAATTTTGCAAAAAAAAATTCCGAATCTGTGATATTTATGGATTTCCTCATGTTCTTTGAGTTAAAAAATTTGCCATTGAAAAATTTACCAGTGTTGCTGTAATATCTTCAGTCGGTTTA
>CAZVTX010000008.1:22771-29869 GCA_964629395.1 uncultured archaeon | reverse complement strand
TCTTCGATGTTTTCTATTTTTAAAACAATTTCATCAATTTTTTTCTTCATATCTACAATTTCTTCAGAAATATTTAGTATTTGTTGTTGTCTTTCCTTATTTTTATTTAATTCATTTAATTTATTTTGGGTTTTTTGGAGATCTTTATTTAGAGAATTTAATAATTTCTGAGCAGCTTTTTGTGCTTCTAATTCTTTTTCTTTTTCATTTCTTAAATCATCTATTATTTTTTGTACTTTATCTACATTAATTTGAATAGAATCGACTTGTTTATTTAAATCTTCTATTTCTTTATTACTTATTTCAATTAATTTTTCAGATTCTTCATTTTCTTTGGTTAATTCCTCAATATTAGAAATTATCCGTTTAACATTTTGTAGGGCCCTTAACCGATCTAAAATTTCTTCAAGATTTTTATTTTCTTTTTCAATTTCATTTCTTAAATTCTCGGTGATCTCCCAAAATTTCTCTTTTTCATTTTTAAGGTCTTTAATTTTATTATCTAATTCATCTCTCTCTTTTTTTACTTTTTCAATATTATTTTCGGTTTGAATAATAATTTTCTTTTTATCATCAATTATTTTTTTAATGTTCTCAATATTTTGGGAGATCTCATCAATATTTTCATAAATTCCTTGAATATTAAGTAAATCCTTTAATTTTTCCTGAATATTATCTAATTCTTTTTGGTTTTTATCAATATCTTGTTGGATTTTTGAAATATTTTCCCAATAATTACTCTTTAATTCCTTATATTCATTTATTTGTTTATTTATTTGTTCCAATTCATTTTTTTTATTATTTACAATTTCACTTCTGGAGTTTAATTCATTATCGTTATTCTGAATTTTTTCATTTAATTCATTTAATCTTTTATTGATTTCATTTAATTTTGTTTCACTAAGTCTTAATTCCTCATCATCATGTTTTTTCTGTAAAGTTATTTCCGTTAACTTTTTTTCAAGTTGGTTTAAATCATTTTCTTGTGATTTAATTGATTCAGAGATATCATCTAAATTTTTATATAACTCTTGACTTTTAGACATTGTTAATCTTCTTAAAGAGAGGTGGATATTTTCAATTATTTCGATTAAATCCTGAATAAGGGAATCGATTTCTGAAGTTGATTCTTGAATCGCAATATCTGAAGATTCTTGTACTCTTGAGATTAATTGTTCAATGGATTCATCAGCATTATCGGTAAACATAGTTAGAGTTTGAAGGATCGAATTTAATGTCGCCATCATATCAGCGTTATTATCCGATTTTAAATCTATACTTTCTAAAGTCTTCATTATATCTATAATATCCAAAATAAATTTCCGGAAATCTTCTGCAGCATTCTCTATCGCTTCAGCATTGGATTGTTGTATACTTCCTTTAACTTGTTCAACAGAAATATTAATTCCTTGGGTTAGCATATCTAATGTTGCAAGTATTCCAGAGATCTCCTCGGTGCTTTCATTATACTCCGCTTCTGCCTCTTCAATTTTCTTTAATATTAGTTCACGTTCCTTATTTAGGTCCTTAAGTCTATTTATGAGAATTTCCTTTCTACTGCTCAAATTGTTAATTTCATCTTCATATTTTATTAATTTAGAATTGAGCGTGTTTATTTTTAACTCAATATTCTTTTTTTCTCTTTCTAGAGTGCCCAATTCTTTATTAAAGATTTTCAATTCTGTTTTAATATTAGCTATTTTTGAATTATTATCATTAAGTTCATTAATAATTGCACTTTGTTTCATTTTTAATAATTCTAAATCTTGCTCATTCTTTCTGAATGTGGATTCCTCATTTTTAGCCTTTTCTTTCAGAGAATTTATTTCTTCTAAAAGTTTTTTCTTATTATCATTTAAATTCTTTAAAACTTCCTCAACATCCTTGCCTCCGCTTAATTCGGAAATTTTTCTTTCTAACGATTGCTTCTTTTTTAGGAGAGACTCTATATTTTCTTTATTCATTTTTATTTCGGTATTTAATGATGATAATGTTGATTGCAATTCAGAGATTCTAATATTAATATTGCTTTTTTGTTCTTGTATTTCTCCTATTTGATTTTCTAAATCCTTTTGTTTTTGATTTTCCTCTTGAATTTTTTTATTTAATTCTTCGATTTTTTTCCTGACTAATAATTCTTGTTCTTTTGTTTGCTGTATCGCATCTTCTATACTTTCGGCATCACCTTGTAATTTTTTTAATTCTTCTTCTAATCTTTTCTTTTTTAATTCATTCTTTTTTATTTCCTGTCTAAGTACTTTTATTCTTGCTTTATTAGAGGATATTTGTTGTTTTATATTTGAAATTTCTGCTTTATAGTTAGATTTTTCCTCGTCTCTTTCCTTTATTTTATTATCTAATTCCGTTTGATTCTGTTGTCTTTTATCAATCTCTTTTTTGGCGTCATTAATAGAATTTTCTAATTCTGTTATGTTTTTATTTGTTTCTTCTATTAATGAATCATAAGTTTGACCCTCCTCAAGAGTCATTTGCAAACTTTCCAAATATTTTTTGTCCTGTTCCAATTTTTCAACTGTTTTTTTGGCAAGATTTAATTCTGTTTGATTGGATGATAATTCTGTTTTTAATTGCGTTATTTTTTCTGAAATAGATTCTCTTTCTTTTTCTTTTTCGCTTATTGTTTTTTGGATATTTTCCATTATGAGGGTTTCTTGTTTTAATAATTCTTCCTGATGATTAATTTTTTCTTCTAATTCTTCAATTATTTTAGTTGATTCCTCAATTTTTCGTTCTAATTCTTCCTCTTCTTTTTGTAATTTGTTAATTTTTAAAGCAATTAGTTGAGCATTATAAAAATTAATTTTTTCATCTAATTCTTTCCATGCAAGAGCATCATTCTTTTCTTTTTCTACTTTCTTAAGCTGTGCAGAGACTTCTTTAAATATCGCCTCGAATTGACCTAAATCTCGTTCAGCTTTTTCCAATTCCTTTAAAGTGGCATCTCTCATTTCATCATATTTCTGAAGTCCAACTAAATCTTCTATAAATTCTCTTCTACTAATTGGATTCATATGTGTAAGTTCCACAATTTTTCCTTGTAAAACAAATTGATTTCCACCATCCGGATCAATATTGGCTGCGGCTAAGGCATTTAAAATTTGCTGCCGTGTGGCTTTTTTTCCGTTCATTTTATAACCGCCCCCCCCGCCGCGTTTGATCGTTCTTGTAATTGTAAAATCAGTATCTTTTCCCCCGGGAAAAATATCATCAGAGTTATCAAAATATATTGTAACAGAAGCTCTATTTGCCGGCGGTTTACCTTTAGATCCTGCAAAAATAAGGTCTTCCAAACTTTTAGCTCTCATTGTCTTTTTACTTAGGCGTCCAAGGGCGAAGCATAATGCATCAATAATATTTGATTTCCCCGCACCATTAGGTCCAACAATGCATGTAAACCCGCTGGATAATTTTATTGTAACTGTTCTATCCCCGAAGCTTTTAAATCCAGACATAGAAATTTTTTTAATCCACGTCAAAAGATCTCTCCTTTTTTATCGTTTTTACCTCGTTAAGAATTAAGAATAATTTTAAGTTTAAATTTTTTTTTTAAAAGAAAAATAAAATAAATAAGAATAATGGGAACGATTTATAATGAAATAGCAAAAAATCTAAGATAGAAATTGATTTTGATTAAAAATTGTATCTAAAATAGTTTTTAATTTTTCAGGATTGACAAGAATGAAAAAAGAATCGTAATTTAATATATTTCTTTTAGTTTTATGATTATATAAGTTATTATTTCTATTTGATCCTGCTAAAATTCCAATATTTACGGTATTTCTTAATATTTCTTTAAATTCTTCTTCTGATTTTTTATATTCCAGACATTCGCATGATATTTCATATAATTCCTTTAATTCTTCTAATGTAATATAGAATTTTATATTAGAATTAAAATGATTAGTTAAATTATCCATAAAGACAAGTTCTAATATTGAATTATCTGCTAAATATGTTAGAAGGCTATATTCGTCTAAAGTTATTGAATCAAATTGATTATGGCAAATTTCCATAATACATCTATTTTCAATATTATTTTTTTCTTTTAAAATGGGATATAAAGTTCTTAATATTTCCATTCCTTTTCCTGGTATTGGCACATAATTTTCAAAAATTAAATCAACAATATAATAAAGAAGATCTCTATCTATTTCATGTAAGAAAGTTAATTGAACTCTTTGATCTAATATTTTAAAGAGTTCATTGTAATTATAATATCTCAATTTCTCTTTTATATCAAATTCCCGTAAAAGCTCGAGATTTGAATTACGGATAAACTTATTAATAGTTGTTAAAATTGATATATTGTTTTCCTTTCCAAAATTTAATATCTTTTTAAAAAAGAAATTTTGAATAGAATCAATATTATTTAAAACTAAAAATGTTTGATAATTAGATTTTTTAATTACAAGTTTAAAAAGGCTCCAAAGTTGAGCAGAATTAGAATTTAAAACGGCGTTTAAATCAAGGATGAGATTTAATTTATTACAAATTGTTGAGAGAATTGAGAATATTATCTCATACTGATCTTTATCATTACAATCCACATATATACTTAATAAATCTGAAAAGTCAGTCTTTTTTAAATTAATATCATGTAAAACCTTTCTAATAATAACTTTTTTACCAATTCCTTCAATTCCCTGATATAAAACATTTATTGAAAAATTATCAATCATCGAATCTTTTAGAATTGAAAATAAAGTTTGTTCTTCTTCCTTTCTAAAAAGTAGTTTTGGAGGAATAAAATTAGGATCAAAAATTGCCTTTGGTCCGATATATTTATATTTTTTTATTTTATTTCCTAACATTTTAATTAATTTCTTTTTATAAATAAATTCAAAAAAAAGTATTTAAATTCCTATAGAGAGGTGATTGGAAGTAGAAGTAAATTAAAATTTATAATAACATGGATACAATTATTTTCATAAATTTTATTCAAATTTTTCCAGGAGATTTTTTATATTTTCAGCCAAAATTGGCAAATATTCATATGATTTAATTTTTATTTTTTTATTTAAGCAGAGAGATACAATATATAATCGTTCTTCATTAATATCCAATTTTCGCATAAAAATAATACCTTCGCGGGTATTTTCTTCTGTTTTAAGAGGGAATTCTATATTAGTAACAATATCAATAGGATTTATTTTCCATTCTTCTAATTTTTCAATTGTTTGGATAAATCTGGGAGCAGTTTCTTCTATTATTGCTTCATATTCGGGTTTTGTTGCTCTACTACCAATAATAAAACCTTGTCGGTCTAATAAAACTGCAGCAGAATTGAATGTTTTACCAGTATATTCTTTTAATAAACTTTGTATCATTTTAGCTTTCGCAGAGACCGAAATAACACCATCAGAAAATGCTTTAAGAATACTCGGCTCATCGAAAATAGAAGTTTTATAAAATGAAAAATCTATATTTAAATCACTTGCCTTAATTTTTTCTTTTAGATTTTCGATATTTTTTATGATTTTTTCGGAGTTTTTTATATCCGGGTCGCATTTATGAAATAAAATTAAAAAGTTAGGGAATTGTATTTCTAATTCTCTTAAGGCATCTAAAATTCTTTTCAAATAATCCAAAGCTTCATTGAACCTTTTAGAATCCTGTATATCAATTACATAAAAAATTGTTCTTACATCCAGAAAATATTTTTCTTTATTTTTTAAATAATCAGATCTATAACTTTCTTGACCTCCTAGATCCCAATTAACAATTGAGGTTCCTAATAAAGATAAATCTTTAAGTGCTCTTTTGGCTTTAAAAGTTGGCTTAATCGAGCTTAGAAGACTGAATTTCTTATTTAATAGAAGCAGAATAGAGGTTTTTCCCCCATTGTCTAGCCCCGCAAAAATAACTTTATTTATATCTTTAATATTAATCTCCAATTAATGATTATTCTTTATAATAAAATTCTCTAAAAAATAATTTTAATTTATTGAAAATAAAAATTTTTAATATCTATAATTTAATAACTTCTATTTTAGAAATATCTATTTTTTCACTAAGTCTCTTTTTCCTCATTTTTTTAGGAAAATCTAGATCAATATTATCAAAAGCAAAACCGCTTTCTCCTTCTGGAGCCTCAACAATCTTTAATTTAGAGGGTGTATAATAGCCTGTTTCAAATGAGATGATTTTACTTTTACCTAAAAATTTTCTGTCAAAAATAGTTCCAACCGTATTACATGCAATTACCGGAATTCTATTTTCAAGAGCTCTCGTTTTGAGATAAGCAGACCAATTTTCCATACCCTCCATCCTTATTTGAGTAGGAGAAAATAATAAATCCGCACCATTTTCAGCAGCCAAACGCGGAGTTTCAAAAAATGCCATATCAAAACAGATTAAAATAGCAAACCTATAACTTTTTAATTTAAAAAGATATAGTTTATTACCCGGATTGAATTGACCCCTTTCGTATGCGTAGAGGTGTAATTTATCTTGCCTCCCGACTTCATCACCAAATTCATCAAAATAATAACAAGTTATGCTTGGTTTATTTTCACCTTTTCTTTTTTCCCATATTGCTCCAGAAAGAATTTTCACACTGTATTCTTTAGCGATTTTTTTTATAAAGGAATAATCAGAACCCCGTTCATCTTGAAAATTTTTACTTAAATCATTATTATAAAAAGGGACCCATCGTTCAGGTAAACAGAGTATATCACATTCATCATTTTCATTTAATACTTTTTTTATTATTGTCTCTACTTCATTATAACATTTTGTTCTATTTGTCTTGAGTTTAGGTTGTATACAGCAAACTTTCATTCTTGGTTATAGCCTTCCTCTATTTTTTTAATAATATCAAAAATTTCAGTTAAATTATAAATTTCAAAATCAGGCTTTATATCTTTTCTAATTTCATTGTTCCTTTTGGTAATATCATATTTTCCGCCTCTATGAATGTATACACTATGAATCTTATTTTGAATTGCGGGATATATATCCTTATCCAATCGATCTCCTATATATATAGTTTCCGAACCATTTACGCCAAACTTTTTAAGACAATAATCAAATAATTTTGGATTAGGTTTTCTTATACCGATTTCATCAGATATTACA
>CAZVTX010000008.1:0-22761 GCA_964629395.1 uncultured archaeon | reverse complement strand
TCAATCCCTAATCTTAAAATCTTTTCATACTGCTTCACTGGTATGCCATCCGTAATTATTGCTGTTTTAATACCCATTTTTCTTAATTTAGTGAGAGTTTCTTCTACATCATCATATAATTTTATAGATCGTATTTTTTCTTCATGATAAGCCATTACTGCTGCTGCAATAAATTTATGTCTTTCATTAAAAGATAATTTTATTTTATTATCAAGTTGATTAATTCTTCTGATAAAATAATTATAATGTTTAGAGAAATTGGAACCATATTCATTTACAATTTCATGAATAATTTTAATTGCATACTTTTCATTAATATTTAAACCTAATTTTATCATAGCCTTTATTCCATTAATTCTGGCTCTTTCAGATAATCCCGTAGAATCAAATAAACAATCATCCAGATCAAATCCGACGAGTTTAATTTTAGGGGACATATAATCCGTAAATTTTTCTGATATTTTTTCTTTATATAATTATAATTTATTTTCTTTTTTCAAATTCGATATATAATTGATGAGATAAATTTATTTATATTAGGATATATTTAATTGTTAATATTAAAACAAATTGGTTAATATTTTAAATTATCAAAAAGATTCCTTTAAACTTAAGGGAATGGGCGGTTCTTTATAAGATCGGCCGAACTTCGGAGTTGAGAAAGCTATGAATACAATTGTGGCATTATCATATTTCCATCGTAAAATAGGCCCCTTAGTATTTTATTCTTATCCCGAAGGTATGTTAGATGAAGAATTATCCGTTAGAATTGCTAATATCATGGATCAAACTTTCAGTGAAGGTTTTTTTACTCATTCCTTTGAGGATCTTTATAGTATGAATTATTATTTTGAGATCCCTTCAGAATGGGCGCGCGGTAATAAAGAAATGCTTATGGTTTCAATAATTTTCGATAAGCAAACTACACCTGAAGTTGAGAATAATGTTTTAAATTTATGTAATGAATTTTCCGAACGTTTACAAAAAAATGAAAAAGTTTTTTCAGCATTTTATATAAATGATTTAACTAATTTTAGTGATGAAGAACAAAAAATGATTATTGCTAACGATTCATTAATAAAATTATGGGTTAGAGAATTATATTGGGCAACTATTGAAGATACTCGTGAAAAAACAGAGGAAGAGAAAATTGCATCAATAATGAATAAACGACATATTTTTTTAACACTTGAAAAATTAGCAAAAGGTCCGATTAGTTTAGAAGGTCTGAAAGAATGGTTTGAAGAGCAATTTGAAGGCATTGATTTTAATGAAGTGATTAATACTTTAGTAGAAAAACAATTTATTTTTATAAATCAAATTGGTTTAGTTGATAAATATGTACTATTGTTAAAAGAAGTTAATGCTGAAAGAATTCCTCCTGATAGCGTAATATTATTTATAGATGAGATGCCTGATCTTATAGATATTCTTTTACCTAAAGTTCAAGAGTATTTTAGTAAATATGAAGAGAAAAGTAAAGAAGAATTAAAAGAAGACTCATTTGTCCTATTTAAAATAATGTCAGATCCGAAAATATACAATGTTCTCTCAGAACTTAGAAATGGATTAATTCCCCGAGATAAATTACCCAAATTAGTTTCTAAAAAAACCTTAGATTCTCTGGATAAAATTATAGATACATTAAAGAAGCATGATATTATTGAAGAATTAATTTATAATAATGAGAGATATATTGTTTTAAAAACGAATTTGCAAATAACTACCGCATTTCCCGAATACTTGCGTAAATTACTCCCGCGTGAATCAAAACCTGTAATAGCAACCACGTACAATCCAAAAAGAGTCGATCGAAGGATGATTCAAATGGCAGAAATTTTTAAAGATGTAAGAGACAAGGGTGATGCCCGTTTAAAGCAACCAAAAATTAGTACTTTTTTAGAAGATTTATCCTCAAGTTCTAAAAGGGATAGTTCAAATTTAAAAAAATAAAATATTTTAATGAGGTTTGCAAAAATTGAAAATTCAAACTGTTTTTATAATAGATAAAAGAGATAATGTGTTGATTTTCTTAGAGCTTTTAGATGAGACAATATCGCTAAATCAAGAAACTTTAGCAGAAATTTTGTCAGAAATTATTTCAAGAGCCTTAAATTTAAATTTAAATAGTTGCTCTATGCTTAAAATACATAATGATAATTATCTAATAGGAAACTTTAGTAAATTATTTGTAATTACTCAATAT
Source organism: uncultured archaeon (assembly GCA_964629395.1). Classification (GTDB taxonomy): domain Archaea; phylum Asgardarchaeota; class Lokiarchaeia; order Sigyniarchaeales; family SOKP01; genus CAZVTX01. Next base: position 20,555 of record CAZVTX010000008.1, on the reverse strand, counting down.
AAAGATACGGAGCCTCCAAAAGAATTATTAGAAAAAATTTATGAAGTTTTTATAGAACAATTTTTTGCACTTCTAAATAATTATAATGAAGAGGACATTCCAAAATTTAAACAATTTTCTCCTAAATTAAAAGAATTAATAATTAATTTCGAAAAAGGAGAAAAAATTAAAGAAAAAGAAATTCCAAAAGCGACTATAGAACAATTTGAGCCTACAAAAGCGGAAAATATAAATAATTTTATTATCGGTGAAAAACCAATTATAGACCCTATGAAAAGGGATGCATATCCAGAAGGAATCCCTGAATACAAGCGGGATGAGGTACTATGGGAAGAATCCCAAGCAGTCCAAGCCGAGTATGTTGCTGAATTTGTGGAAGGAATGATATTTCATTTAAAGATTTTTCTTAGTATTTCTTTAACACATCACTATGAAGTGTATATTGATTTTTCGGATTATCCAAACAAACCTAAAATTACAATAGGTGAAGGTTTACGAGAAGAATTAGGTAAACCACTTGAAGAATTACTATTTTTCCTGAAAAATTGGGATCCAAAAATACCGCCTCATATAATAGAGATAGTTAGAGAATTAGAAGCTGTTTTAATGAAATATAAAGCAAAAGGAAAATTATCAGATACTTCAGAACTTCCTGAAACTGCTTTACCAGAGTTAGAACCTCTCCCCGAAATCCCTCCTTTAGAAGAAGAGGAAGAAAAAAAACAAGAAATTGAAAGTAATCAACAATCTAAAGAAAATCAACAAGAATCTAAAGAAAATTAACAAAATTGTAGTGAATGTTAATATAAATGTCGGAAGAAGAAGAATCTTTAGAAGATCTAAAATATCTTTTAGGGAACATGGGAATTGAAATTTTATTTGCAATAGATAAAGGCGCAAAAAATTTTGAAACAATTAAACTTTTTTCGGGACTTCCTATTTCTTGTATTCGGGGGCGGATTCCAGTATTAATGGATTTAAAATTAATCCAAAAAGAACGAGACGGATATACATTAACCGAAAAAGGATTAGATTTCAAAAAGATTATCTTTAAAAGTTAAAAAAAGAGAAAAAGTCAGTCTGGAGCGACGGAATCATCACATTAAGAGCAACGTTCTTTTTGTCACAAGGTCATCATTCTTTTTCTCATAATATAATAAGAATAAGCCTTTATTTTTATTTCGTTTAAAAATATTTTATTTTACGTGATAATATTTTTTAAAATAATAGCCAGGTTTTTTAAAACCTCCATGTTCATTAATTAATTTTTCTAATCCTCCTTCCTCCTGTATACATTTTTTATATTTATTATAATCTGCTTCAGAGAGTTCATTTCTTTTAAGGAGATAATCCAAAATCTCAATGGCTTCTTCATTAGTAGAACATCGTCGGATAAAATCTATCGCTCCAGGATTTGTTAATTCTTGAGAATTATTGTTATTTTTAATTTTATTCGGAGGTTTTTCTATTTCTCTTATATTATAATCGATTGCTTCAATATTTACAACTTTGGTTCTATGATCAACAATTTCTTTTATCAGGTTTGGAAATTGATTTTTTAAAATTTCATAATCATAAGAGATAGTTAATCCATTTTCTTGTCTTATTACAATTTTTTCCAAATCTTCAGACTTTTTTAATTTTTTCATAATGTTATATATTAAAATTGAATCAATAAATCTAAAAGTTATAATATAATTAAAATAATTAAGTTAAAATATTATATTTTTCCATTCAACATGAAAATATTAATTGCAGATAAATTGCGAAATGAAGCAATAAAAATCTTTGAAGAAAATGGATTTGAAGTAGTTAATAATCCAATTATTAGTCATGAAGAATTAATAAATGAAATTAAGGATTATGAGGGAGTGATAATTCGTTCAAGAACCAAGATAACTGCCGATGTCTTAGATGCTGCTAAAAGATTAAAAGTTATCGGGAGAGCTGGAGTAGGATTAGACAATGTAGATTTAGAAAAAGCAGAAGAATTAAATATAAAAGTGTTTAATACACCAGAAGCACCTTCTGTATCAGTAGCGGAATTGACACTAGGATTAATTATTAGTTTAGTACGCCATATACCTCAAGCTAATCAAACAATGCATTGTGGTCAATGGTGTAAAAGTGATTATATGGGGTATATCTTACAGGGGAAAAAAATTGGTTTAATCGGATTTGGAAATATAGGTCAAGCAGTAGCTAAAAGATGTGCGGCATTAGAGATGAAAGTAGGAATTTATGATAAAGATCCTGAAGTAATAGAACTTGCTAAAAAATTAGGATATAAAGTTTATCCGAAAGTAGATGAATTAATACAAGATGTTCAAATAATTTCCCTTCACATACCTGCAACTGTTGAGACAGAGAACACAATTAATGAACGTAGATTAAAAATGATGAAAAAAGAAGCAATTGTCATTAATACTGCCCGTGGTAATTTAGTAGATGAGAAAGCTTTAATACAAGCTTTAAGAAGCGGACAGATTAGTGGTGCAGCTTTAGATGTATTTAGAGAAGAACCTCTAAAGGATATGGAATTATGTAATTGTGAAGATAACTTAATATTAACACCACATATTGGAAGCCAAACAATTGAAACGCAAATCAAGGCAAGTGTTATGATTGCTGAAAAAGTTGTTAATTATTTGAAATCTTTAAAATCCTAATTAAATCAAAAAAGTAATAAATTATCCTAATTTTTATTAAATATAAGTCAAGGTTTAATGTGATAAAATTGAAGTCAGGATATAGATTTGTAAAGGAAACTTTTGAAAAACATGAAACTGGATATTTAACGCCTCATTGGTATAGGGGAATCGAATATAGAAAAGGACATTCCGTTGAAAGAGTGGATAGACCAACTAAAATATATAGAGCCCGAGCATTAGGATATAAAGCAAAACAGGGTTTTATCATTGTTAGAGCGAGGGTAAGAAAAGGAGGGATGCATAAACAGCGCCCAAGGCGGGGCAGAAAACCAAGAGCACTCGGTGTTAAGAAATATACAACGGGAAAAAATTTAAGATGGATTGCCGAAGAGAGAGCCCAGAGAAAATATCCGAATTTAGAAGTATTAAATAGTTATCATGTTTATTCGGATGGTACGCATAAATATTATGAAGTTATTATGGTAGATCCTCATCATCCAGTAATAAAATCAGATCCTAAAATAAATTGGATATGTGAACCCCAACATAAAAGAAGAGTTACTAGAGGTTTAACCTCTGCTGGTAAGAAAGCCAGAGGGTTGCGTAAAAAAGGATGGGGTTCCGAGAAAACACGCCCAAGTATTAGGGCAAATAAAGGACGTGGAAAATAAGCTATTTTTTGAAATAAATATTATTTTCGATTTTCTTTAAATTTATTTAATTATTATATTTAATTAAAAAATTAGTATAATCTCAATTTAATTATGAAAGAAATTGAACCGAAAATATTAAGTAAAGAGGAATTAGATAGAATTTCTTCCGGAATTAATGAAGAAGAAATAATTGAGTTTGATAAACACTCTTTAAATAATTTTGTAGAACCGCTTATAGCAATAGAGGCAAAAGAACCCGGATCTCCATGGGTTAAAGTAAGAGATAAAGATGGTAAGGTTAAAGAGATTTTAGATGTAACATCTATGAATTGGACACTAACACTCGGTTTTGCGCATCCTGATATAAATTATGCGGCAGTTTGTCAATTAACACGCCTCACTCATGTGAGGTATAATGTTTTAACTCCTGTAAGAGCCAAATTATGCAATAAAATAGCAGAATTAGTTCCGGGGAAATTAAAAGGTGGGAGAGTTGCAATTAACTGTGAAGGTGGAGGTTTAGCTAATGAAGCAGCTTTAAAGCTTGCGATGATTGCTTCCCGTGGAGCCGATCATTTTGGAGCATTTTGGCACGGTTATCACGGATCAACTTTGATAACTGCTTCGGCATCCCAGCCGATACACGCTGTTAGCCGATTTTATCCGTTTGGAATGGAACATTTTACACGTATGCCGTATCCTTATTGTTATCGCTGTATGTGGAATTATAAAAACGGTCTTTATGGAAGAAAGGATCCTGATTGTAATTTGGAATGTTTTAAAATTGTAGAAAAATATATTAAGGGAATGGCTCCAAAAAAAATGGCTGCAGTAATCTTAGAACCTATTCAAGGCGCTGGAGGTCATATTCCCGCTCCTCCTGAATGGCTAAGAAAACTCAAAGAAGTTTGTGAAGAAGAGAAAGTATTTGTTATTTATGATGAATGTCAAACTTGTATGTGGCGGACGGGAAAATATTTTACAATAACAGAGAGGTATGAAAAAGAGAATAAAATTGATGTCTCTCCTGATATGATGACATTTACTAAAGGAATTGGAGGAGGATACCCTTTGGGTATTTTAGTGGCATCTCCTAAGATAAAAAAACGATTCACCCCTTCTGAAGAGCATACCACATTTAGTTCATATCCGATTGGTATGGCGACTGCCCTTGCTGCAATAAAAGTGATCGAAAAAGCAAAATTAGGAGAAAATTGTGAGAAAATGGGAGAAAAAATAACAAAACGACTTTTAGAAATGCAAGAACAATATGAAGTAATTGGAGATGTTAGATGTCCGGGTCTTTTTATAGGAGTGGAGATGGTTAAAGATAAGGAAACAAGAGAACCATATACAGAATTAGTAGAAGAAATGTGTCAAATGGCACCAAATTACGGTCTATATTTAGGACAGAGTATGCCAATCCTTTCGGGTTCAGGAAAACTCTTAATGAGAAATGTGCTAAAGATAAAACCCCCAATTATTATAAATGATGAAGAAGCAGATTTTATACTCGAAAAATTTGAGGAAATTTTAAAAGATGCTCTACAAAAACTAAAATAAAAAGAAAAGGAGATCTTATGAGAGAAGAAAGTTTGGCAAAATATGCCTATAATTTTATAAAAGAAATTTGTCAACGTTTTGGGCCACGTTATTCTTGTTCAAAAGAAGAAAAGGAGGCAAATTTATGGATCAAGGAGGAATTTTCTAAATATTGCGATGAGGTTCATATTGAAGAATTTAAGGCTCATCCGAACTTATATCCTCAAGGTATTTTTAAAGTAATTGGTGTATTAGCCGGAGTTTCATGGATCTTTTTTCCTATGAGATTTCCTTTTTCAATAATTCCTGCAGTATGTATTTTTCTAGGATTTTTTATTTTAACAACTGAATTGATGATGCTTAAACGTTGGATAAAATTCTTTTTCAAATCTGGTATTTCCAGTAATGTATGGGGACGAATTAAGCCAACAGGAGAAATTAAATATCGGGTGATTTTTGAAGGTCATACTGATTCTGCGAAAATGATGCGAACGGTAAATGAAAATGCAAATCCTAAGATTATATTTTTATTTTTAGGATTAATATATTTAATTTATACATTAGTTCTTTCCATTATAAAGTCTATAGCTATAATAGTAGAAGGAAAAAATATAGCCATATACCAAGACAATATAATTTTCTGGACGATTTATGATTGGATTTATTTTATTCCATGGATTATATTATTTCCAAGTTTTTTATATCTTCTTTATGGTCTTACGGGAAATGTTGTAGTTGAGGGTGCTAATGATAATTTATCCGGTAGTGCCGTATCTGCTGCAATAGGAAAATATTTTTATGAAAATCGCCCTAAAAATATTGAAATTATTATTGGATCCATGGGATCAGAGGAAATTGGTGATCGAGGTGCGAAGTATTTTGTAGATCAACACGGAGATCTTTTAAAAAAGTCATATGCATTCATTATAGATTCTGCTGGAGTGGGAGATAAAATATATATCGTAGAAAAGGATAATATGCACCTTACCAAATACAGTCCTGAAGTAGTTGAGCGAATAGAAAAAGCATATAAAATGTATAAAGAAAAAAATCCAGATGCAATTCCATGTGAGCGGGGCGGAATTCCATTAGGATCATCGGATGCATGTATGTACGCTAAAGCAGGATATAAAGCATCTTTTATAATTTGTATAGGCGAAAAGTTAAAAAAGCCACCCCACTGGCATTCAATAACGGATACATGGGACCAAATTGATGAAAAAGTCCTTAAAGATGTTATAGGTATTTGCTTAAATTTTGTAGAATTAGTAGATAAAGAATTTGAAAATAAATAATTTTTTTACATTTTATTTATTGAAATTGTCATTCCTCCATCGAGAATAATATTTTGCCCCGTAATATAATCTGCTAAAGGAGAAGCTAGAAAGAGGGCGATATTAGCAACTTCTTCAGGTTGTCCAAATCTATCAATCGGGAGTTTAACACCTCTCATTTCCATAAATTTTCGCATTAATGTGGGGTCGTCTTTATACATCGGTGTAATAAATAATCCCGGCGAAATAGCATTCACTGTTATATTATTTGAGCCAAGTTCAAGAGCCCATAATTTTGTAAATGCAATAAGAGCAGCTTTACTTGCACTATAAATTCCGATGAAAGGATTTAAACCGCATTGGGTTCCAGCACAAGAAGCTATATTAATAATTTTTCCTTGTATGGGTTTAAAATCTTTCTGTCTTTTCATTTTTCTGCTAAAAACTTTTGTTATATTCCAAGCACCTTTTACATTTACATTCATTACCAAATCATAATTTTCTTCCGGAGCCATAAGCGACTTATATAAACCGCCATCTACTCCCGCATTATTTATTATCACATAAATATTATCGACCTCATTTAGAACATCTTTAGCAGTCTGTTTAACTTCATTGCTTTTAGATATATCACATTTTTTAAGAATTACATTAACAGAAGATTCTTTTAGAACTAATTTTTTAGTTTCTTCTAATCCTTCCATATTAATATCGATCAGTACTAAGTCTGAACCTTTTTTTGCAAATGTTATTGCCATTTTTCGACCAAAACCACTCGCAGCACCAGTAATTAATGTTGTTTTATCTCTCAAAAACAAGCTTTCCATTTCTTAAAACCTCAAGAATTTTTTCTAATTAATTTATAATAATATTTTTAAATTATAGCAAAAAAATTGTTAAATTTTAATTTTTGATTATTTTCCGAATAATCCTTTACTCTTTTTAAATTGGGCAATTATTTGCATGGCTAATGGGGTCTCAAAAGCGATATCAATGTCTAAAACACTTGGTTTTCCCGAATTTATAGCCCTTTCTAAAGCAGGTTTAATTTCTTCAGGATCTTTTATTTTTTCACCATAGCATCCAAATCCTTGAGCGATTTTTGAATAGTCTGTTGGGGGAAAATCAACATCACAATATCTTTTTTTGAATGTAACCTTTTGATTACTTTTAATCATACCCCAACTACTATTATTTGCAATGCAAATTATAATTGGTAGATTTAAGCGTACAGCAGTTTCTAATTCTTGGACATTAAACATAAAGCTACCATCTCCACTGATACAAATAACCCTTTTGTTGGGCTTTGCCATTTTAGCACCTATTGCATAAGGAATTCCCACACCTAAATGTCCCATTGTAAGTGGAAAGAGAACTGTCCTAGGATCTCTAGGGAAATTACTTAATAGCCCAAACGTAAATACCGCTATATCACCACCATCAATTACTAAGATGTCATCAGGTTTCATAAAATCAAGAACTTCATAAGCCATTCTTTCGGGTTTCATCGGTAATTTATTATATTTAAGAATTCTATCAATCATCATTTTGTCATTTTTTCTCAAATCTGTGAGATATGTATTCCATTCATCCCATTCAGTAGCTTTTTCTTTTGGAAGCGATTGTTCCATCTCGTTTAGGAATTGATTTATAACGGCTTTTGCATCTCCTATAATTGCAATCTCTACCGGTCTATTTCTTCCGATCATTTCAGGATCAATATCCACTTGTATTATTTTTTGATCTTTATTCCATATTGGAGGCGTTCCATATAATAATGAATAATCCCATTTACAACCGAAGGAAATTACTAAATCTGCTTCACCAGCGGCTTGACGATATGCTGATGCTACTAAATATGAACCTAAATATGTTTTCTTTCTAATATCAATAGAACCAATACCATTTATAGAAGTTCCGACGGGAATATTATAAGTTTCAGATAATTTTATTAATTCTTCAGAGGCATTTGAAGCGTGAATACCTCCTCCAACGACAATTAGAGGCTTTTTAGATTCCTTTAATAAATTAATTGCCTTTTTAATTAATTCGGGATCCCCTCTAGGTCTATTAAATGGACGATATTGCTCAGGTTTTAAGATATTTTTAAAATCTTCATCAGTTGCCGTTCTAACTAAAGCTGTTTCGCGAAATTCAACAAAAACAGGTCCTTTTCTTCCAGACATAGCGGCTTTCATTGCTCTTTGAATGGCTTTAGGAATTTCATAAGGATCCTCCACTGAGATTTGCAATTTAGTGATTGGTTCCATTAATTTAACTTGATTTAATCCTCCTTGAAGGATACCCGTATCGTCAAACATTCGGGCAATTTGAGCACCAATTACCAAAAGTGGAATAGAGTCAGCCCATGCAGCAGCAACTGCCGGAACTAAATGAGTAACTCCTGGACCTGCGGTTCCTAAGCAAACACCAATTTCACCAGTAGTTCTTGCCCATGCATCCGCCATGTGACCTCCCGCTTGCTCATGTCTTACCATTACGGTATCAATTCCTTTTTCTCGCCCCCATCTCTCAATAGCATCATAAATTCTCAGAAGTTCGCCACCGACTAAACCGAAAATTTTTGTTACTCCCTCTTTTAATAAACATTCAACTAATAGATCTCCGCCATCTAAATCCTTTTGTTTTGACATAATTTAAAATATCTCAAATAAAAAAAAAACTTTTTTTATTTAAGCAGAAATTTCTAAAAATACAACAAAATGTAATAAAGCGTTAAAATTCTAAGAATTCAATATAATATCCGACTAAAGGTCGTGTATCTAAATATGTAAAAGTTAATTTTCCTAATTTACCAACCTGAACAACATCTACATTAAATTTAGTTTTAAATTCCTCTATTAGAGGTTTAGCGTTCTTAGTATATATTCCCAGATGATGTAATCCTTCCTTACCTTCATTGAGGAATTCCGAATATAGGTTAGGACCCTCAGCGTACACAATTTCAACAATCTCAAATTGTTTTCCTCCGAAAAAGTCCATTATTTTTTTCATTTTATAATATCCTTTTTCACCTCTGCAGTTGACTTCAGCATCTTGTTCAACAATATCTACCTTTCCTTTAAATGAAAATAATTTCCGATAAAATTCTGCTGCTTTTTCTATATCCTTAACAACAATACCAATCTGGTCAAACTTATCAAGTTTTATTTCGGACATTTTTATTTAATTTCTTATTATTAACATTATTTTACATATTCTGCAAAATCTAACTTACCCGTAGGCTTTTCTAATGGGAATTGCTCATTCAATATCATATTTTTAAGTTTCTCAGCTAATAATATTGCACCATGTCGATCAGATTGCCTTAAAACTACAGGTATCTCTTTATCATCAAGAATGATTGTTTTCATATCTAATATAAATGCATCAGGACATAGATGAGCACATGTTCCGCAGTTAAAGCAATGTTTCATGTCTATTCCGATAATTTTGTTATCTTTAATTATTATAGAATTTGTAGGACATTTATTTATAACTTTACAAATTTCACATTTCTTACAAGGTTCCGGATTAAATTTTACCATAAAATTATTATCCCAAACATCGCCATAAGTAATTTCTCCAATTTTTTCTCTTCCTACAAGACTTAAGATATTTAAAGGAACATCTTTATCGGATCTAACAATATTATTGAAGATTCTCTCGTTTAAGATAGGAATAGGTGCGGCAATGCTACATATTGGTTCTAAACCGTATGAGGTTCTAAATGCACCCATAAATTCAGGTTGCATTTGGTTCATGGGAGCAATGGTCATCATATTCGGTTTTTTAATATAATTTCGGGTTCCTGGACCCATTAAATACCCAATTGCACCATTTACTAAGATTGGAGATCCTACACCTAAGGTAAGAAATTCAGGATCATTTTGAAATGGATTCATTGCGCCACATCCAGAAAATGTTAATTCACTCATATTAGGTTTAAAAGGTAATGTTGAAAAAATGGTATTTACTTCATAAGGTTCACAATTAATCATTGCATTATAATTTTTAATGGCTTGTCGAGTTCCCATCATTTTTGCAAATTGCATATCTTCTAATGTTAAAATTTTTTCAATAGATTCTCCTTCACTACTTTTTGCTTTAATTTCAACTTCTTTACCCTCAACTAAATCTCTGAAAAGCGATCCTCCGCAATAATTTTCAATAGTTTTCGATTGTGCGGTTCCGTAAACAATAAGATCTACAATTCCTAAATATTCATTAGGACATGGTCCAGGAAATGTAGGAATACCGTTAATAGTGACCTCAATAAATTTCCTAACGGTTCTGGGAGGAGTTAACCTAAATGATAAAATTCCTGCGATCCCGCTCATTAATCCCTTTGTTGCCGTAGTTATGACATCTATATCATCGAATTTAATGTTTTCACCATTTTTAATCCTATCAATAAATTCTTGAACGGTTAAAACTTGTGCTTTGTTTTCTTTGATTTTTCTTTTTATTTCTTCGATTGTTCTTTTCTTTTCCACGAGAAACACATATCTTTTTTACAAAGAATATTTAGATTAATTTATAATTATAATAAAATTTTTTTATTGAATTTAAAATATAATTTCTTCATAGAAATTTAAAAGATAAAAAAATATTTGAGGTAAAATATTGTCTTATTACGAGTGTCGAGTGAAAGTAAATATTAAGGATATAGAAAGCGTTAAAGAAATTTTAAAAATGTATAAAATTTTAGGAGTAAGAAATTTAATATTAGAGCCAACATTTTTAAATAAATATAATATTTCAAATGAAATTAAGGAGCAAATCCAATCTTCAACAAAGATAAATATTTTTTATCGCTATAATTTAAAAATTGATAATTTAACAAAATTTAAGCAAATAATCAGAAAATTTAATGATAGTCCATTAATAATTTCAGTAGAGTCACAAAATAAAGATGTTCAGATAAATGCTGCCCGAGATAGCCGTGTAGATATACTTTCTTTTTCAGAACCTAATATTTTAAAAACTTTAACTCCAGGAGTTATTTCTCTCATTAAACAGAATCAATCTTTTATAGAATATTCATTAGCTCCGATTTTAAGCAATAAAAATAAATCTCTATTATCTAAAAATTTTAGAATGCTATACAGATATATGAGACTTGGTATAAAAGCACATGTAAATTATATTATCAGCGGGAATTTTACAAATTTATGGGATTATAGACATCCAAGGGCATTAATTAGCATTTGTAATTCCCTTTTAGGACTTTCTTTAACAGAAGCGAAAAAAGGTTTTATTGAAAACCCTAAAAAGCTCATTGAAAGAGTCAAGAACAGAATAGATAAAAATTATTTCGAATCAGGAGTTAGAATTATTGAAATAGATCCGTGAAGAAAAATGGTAAGGCGTGAACGACAAAGATATATTATATTTAAAATCATCAAAAATAAAGAAGACCAATTTAATCAAGAAACATTTATAAAAGAATTATGGAACAATATATGGACATATTTTGGTCTGAGAGAAGCTAATAAAATAGGGCTATGGGTTCTAGATTGGAATTTAGAAATGGATTATGGGATATTACGATGTTCTCATGAATCAAAAGAAATAATAATAAGTGCTCTGACATTAATTAAAGAAATAGAAGGGAAGCGTGTAATTTTTTCTCCTATTAAAACTTCAGGCACGATAAGAGCTTTAAAAAATAAATATTTAAAGAAATTGATAAAAGAATAAGTTTAATTTTGAGATAAAAAATATATATTTAGATATGACCAATCAAAACCTTACAAAAGCTTTTATAAAGAAAAAAACTAAAAGATTTGGTCTAAAAATTTCTTTATCAGAATCTGAAATGAAAGACTCTCCTTATTTCTTAATAATTAAATCATCGTCTCCTAAATGTACAAGATTAACAATTTACCCCATAAAAAGAGATAAAATTATTAAAATTTCTATTTTAGCACATAATATTTCGGATTTTATGATTGAGGAATTATCGAATATATTAAAAAAGTATGAAATAATTCACACAAGCGGCCTTTTAGTGAAAAAAAAAGAATTAAATTATGAATGTTATTTAGATTTAGATTTTTCTAATCCAAAATCTAAAGATTTAAAAAGTTCTCTAAATAAGTTAAAAAATATATTAAAAGAAATAATAATTGAAGAAATAAGTCTTAAAAGATTTAAGAAGAGTAAATTATGAAAATCTGGAAAGTAGATTTAAAATTTGATGATGGTTCTAATAAAAATTTAGAGTTATACGATGCATCATTTATTTTTTCAGGTTATTTAAAAATTAAAAGGAGTTATTTTAATGAACTCGTAAAAACGGTAAAAATGACAAAATATTATAATACCGGACGAGCAATAGAAAAAGTAATCGGACCTGATGGGGAAGATTGGACATTAAACCCATGGATGCTAATAATAATTAAAGATAATGAGAAAAAGCAACCTTTTTGGTTTTTCATAAAAAGGGAGCGGGATTTATCCGGATTACTGGTGGCAATTGGCCCTAAAGCTTTTGCTGATTATAACACAAATAATCCTGAATCTAAACGTGAAATTATGAGATTGATTAATTATATTATAGCTTATCTTAATAAATTTAATTGTGTTATTCTCTTGCCAAATTTTTTACCTTAAAATAAAATATAAATTCAGCAAAAAGAAAATAGAAATTTCTATTAATCAAGCCAATCGATTAATTTTCTTCCACATCTAGGACATTTTTTGGTAAATGAGCCTACAGGCCATCCACATTCAGGGCATGTCGAGCCTGCGGTCGATTTGGCAAAAAGTTCTTGCTTTTTTTCAATCTGTTTTTGTATATTTGCTTTTAATTTTTGAATCCTCTGTTCAATTTCTTCTTTATTTAACCAAAGTAATTCTTTAATTATTTTTTTATTATCCTCATATTTTAATTGCGGAATTTCTGAAAATAAAATATCCTTTATTAATTCTTCTTTTTTATCTTTAATTAATTCCATTAACCTTTCTTTACGGTTTTTTTCCGTAAGTCTTACTAATTCAATTCGAAACTGGGCTTTTTCCCATTCTGAAAGGACAATTCCATCCGATTGAATTTCCTCAAATTCTTTCTCTATTGCCTTTAACCTTTCAATTACCTGATCTTGTCTCTCTTCTGGTAATTTTTCAGTCATTTTTAATAAAGACACAATATTTGCTTCAGTTAAAAATTTTAAACTACGTAATTTTTTCTCCGTTCCTTCATATTCTTCTTCAATAGAAATCTCTTTAATTATTTCTTTAATTTTTTCTTCTATTTCTTCAGGTTTGAGCAAAACTAAATCTTTTCTTAATTGAGAGATATATTTTTCATCTAATCCTTCGATATTTGATATTTTTTCTTCAATCAGACTGATATTGCTTACAATCATTTTTTGAGTATCAAAATCATAATTATCTAACAAATTTGAGAAGTATTCTTGCTCTTGTTCTGAAAGGAATGAAAAGTCCTGGATTAAGGCTTTTAAGGCATCAATTGGAGAGATCTCGATTTCTTCTTCTTTCTCTTCAGATATTTCTTCAGTTATACTAATATCATCAAAATCTTCCGTTAACTCTTGTTCTTCTATAATTGTTGTCTCAATTTCTGATGGTTTTTGTTCTTCTTCTTGTTTTAATTTAATATAACTCGCTACTATTTTCTGAATTTCTTCTTTTTTGGGTAATCTTTTGAATTCCTCTTGAAAATTTTCAATAAATTCTAAAGCTTCTGTTGGATTTATCGTATATCCCTTATCATTAATATTTTTAATAATGCTGGATACAATTTCTTCTTTTGTAGGCTCTTTCTCGATCTCTTTTTCGGCAATTTTAAGCTCTTTTTTGGATTCATTTTCCATCATATTCCAAAAATTATTAGCTTCATTTTCAGTTAATAATCCTTTTAATTGAACATAAAGCGTATCTCCCTCTTGAAATAATGCAATTTTATTATCTTTTTGTAATTCTAATGGTTTATTCTTATCATGGAATGTAATTATTATCAAATCCTTATCCAATTTTGAAGAATTGAATATTAAGCCCATATTATTTAGACATATTTCAGTTATAATCTGAAAATCATCAATATTTTTATCCAAAAGGGAAAAAGTTTGCGTTTTTTCATAATCTATTGGTGCTTCTTCTTTAATGTTTTCTTTTTTTAATTCTTCAGATTCGTTTTTTTGGTTTTCTAATGGCATTTTACATTCCTCTTACATTTTTAGAATTAAAAAATAATTTTACAAGATTCGATAATTAAAATTCAATTTCATCTTATAAAATTCTATCTTCATTTTAAATTTACTTCATAATTAACATTAATTTAATATTCTAAAAATAAGAGGTATTTGTAGAAAAGTATTAAATTAAAAGTAAATTATCATTTTTAACGTTTTTAAATGGAATTTAGGACAATAAAAAAGTGATATATTAATATTGCTTAGTAAAAATATTAAGTTGTTGATGATTTTACTTATAATTAACTCATTTTTAATATTTAATATATATATTATTTCGGGAATCGCTGACGTTAAGGAGCTCACACCAGAATATGGTAAAGCACCTAATATTGATGGAGAAATTGATCGTGATAATAAGGAATGGGATAATGCCACAAAAGATACAATAAATCTTTTTACTAATGGATCTCAAACCGATAAGGGATTACCACTTGATATATGGGTAATGGAAAATGATTCTACATTATATATATTAATCAGATTTGATTTAGAATCTCATGCGTCTACGGAGTTTATTGGTTTACTAATAACGGAGAAGGATAAAGAAGGAAATAATGACAATGAATATGTAGATGGAAAAATAATACAATTTAACGATATTAATACGAACGATTATGATTATATGGATTATTATTTAGAAAATTATACTTTTCATAAGGACTCTCATAAAGATGGCAGTGGTGCTGCGAAATTAGATGGGAATACCGTTATTTATGAATTTTCTATACCAGTGAATAACACAAGAGCGGAGGATGATAAAGAAGATGTATTTTTAGATTATGGAGAAGTCTATACATTTAAAATAATATACGGAGAATCTCCGAATTATCCCGATGATATTTTAAAAAGTAATATTGTAAAAATTAGTATTGAATATCCCCCCGAACCAGAGCCACGTAATTGGTGGATTGATGTTCATAATATTTTATGTATTATTATTTTTATTGGTTTAACATCCCTTTTTATATTTTATATTTATAAAATAATCGTTCTCAATAAACAATTAGAGCGAATGAGAGAATAAAATGCCAAAATTTAAAAAAGAAACCGTAAGAAAAAAGAAAAAAAAGAAAATTTCAGAAGATGAATTTGCATTTAGATCTGTTCTTTTAACTGCAATTTTAAGCGGAATTTTTCTAACGTTATCTTTATTTCTTAATGGTACAGAATATTTTTTTGATGGAATTCTTATAAAAATTATCAATAAAACAATTACTTACGAGGCTGCTACAGATACTACAATTAATGTAAATGACTGGGTTGATAATATAATCAAAGGAACTGTAATACTACTTTTTTTCTTTTTTAGTTACGTTAGCATTGCTAATTATAAAGAGCTTACAGGAAAGCCTGCTACATTAAAAGAAGGAATTTTACTATTTTTAATATCATTAGTTCAAACAATTAGGGTTTTTTGGGTATTTCTTTACACTCTTATTGGTTTGATTTTAATCATCGTTTATTTTTACTATATTCAAGAAGTATGAGTTTGGAATTTTTTAATTATTTATTTCTTTTTTTGTTTAATTATTGAATTACCATTTGGAAGAAGCAAAATAATTTCGTCAATAGAGACTAATTTTAACCATTTTTTTAAATAGTCATCAACAATTTTAAGAAAATAATTTTTTATTTCTTTTGCTAATTTACCTTTTGATAAACCAGATTTTGAGGGTAAAATTATCAGGGGATTCTTATATTTTTTTTCTATTGCCGTTTTAGGACCACATAAAAATTTAGGATAAAATATTTTTTCGCCGTTATAACTCTTTTCATCAGATTCAATTATTTCTAAACCAAGGGCTAATTCTGTTTTGGCATTTTTTATAAAATGTTTTTTACCTGTAATCATAAAAGATCCCTTCGGTAAATATTCCCCTGATGGAGGGCTTTTAGAAATTTGTTCTGGCTTTATATAAAAAACCTCAACTACACCCCAATTTTCTTTCCATGCTTTAGAGTAGCTTGCCACAAAATCTGCCGCTTCTTTTATTGTGCTTTCAGGGATTTCTAATTTATCAGGATTTTTAATTACCGTCAATGGAGATCCAGGAAAATTTGTATGTAAGACTAAATCATCAGATTCAAGATATTTTTTAAAAATGGCTTCATTTGAAGAGGCATCCCTCCCACCAATAACTAAAAATTCATCAGAAGAAAAAAACCATCTAAATTTTTCATACCATTTCTTTTTGGGTTTTTTAACTAAGAAATCTACTTCTGCTTCCATAGCATCCCTTTTTATTTTAAGTTTATTGATTTTTTTAATTGTTTTCTCTTTTGCTAAAATTGTTCCTTTAATTTTTTTTTCCGCTTTTTTACCTTTTAAATAAATTAAATTAGCATTCTCACCAATACTTTTAGTTAAGTCTAAATAAACTTCGTCATCATTAATAGAAATCACTAATTCTTTTGTTTGGGGTACAATTTTAATGAAATATTCCAATCCATCAATTTTTTTTCCTTTTGCTTCTTGTAATTTCAAATTAATATCTTCCCACGAATATCCTTTTTTTCTTGCCTCATTTATTACATTCATTAATTTTTCTAAATTCTGAAAATTGGCATAAATAAAATCCCCATATTTATAATATCTCTTTTTCTTTTCAATTAAATTTTCAAGATATTCGATTTGATTTTTTAATATTTTTTCTTGTGCTTTAATTTGTTCATTTATTTGTGAATTTTTAGGAGTAATGATTAATTCAGCATCCAACTTAGAGAAATACCTATCTACTGCTTCATTAAACGTACTGAAAAATTGCTTTTTATATTGTTTAAACAATTCCATTTCGAAAGGAACAACAGCAATTTCTTCATTTTCATCATCAAAAACGATATGTGCTTTAATTTCACCGAATAATAATTGATTTCTAATTTGCTTTAAGGATTTGTATATTTTTTCTAACTCATTTTCATTTAAATCTTTTCCTGTCTTTTTTTTATCTACCCCCGCTCTCATGCAAATTTCTTCACTTAATAATCCAGAGATATTTATCCCTCTGGCAATAGCTCTTACGACCTCTGCATCTGAAGAATTAATAATATCTTTTACCTCAGAACCTATTGTTAAAAAATCCTTACCTCTAGATTTAGGAAAGGAATATTTTCTGTTAGGGAGAACTTCTCTTTCTCTATATTTCTTATATTTTTTTGCTATTTTAACGACATTATTTTCATCAATAAGGATATAATTTCCTTTATTAAATAATTCTATTATAAATTTCCATGGATTACCTTCCTGATTACTTAATTCAAGGACAATAATCCGATCAAAATTATATTGATATACATCCAAAATTCGGCGATTTTTCAGAAATTTTCTTAAAGACAAAATATATTGACTTGGATAAGGGGGTATAGGATACTCATAATCCGTTAAATTAATTCGTGAATCTTTTTTTACAATTAGATTTTTTTTACCCAATTTAGTAGTTATTTTGAGAATAAGAATATCTTCAACTTCGTATACATTTTCAATTTTTCCATCTTTAATTAAAATACTTAATTCTTTTGTTATAACAGAGACATCATAATTAGAAAATTCTTTTTTTATCATCGAAATTTTATTTCTAAGTTATTTTATTAATTATAATCTTTTTAATATAATAATTCTTTATCAATAATATTATGGCAAAGAAAACAATACAGAGAAAGAAAGTAGACATTAGAAAAAAGAGAAAAAAAATAATCCAACAAAAACAAAAAGAATTAAGTAAAAAAGATTTAAAAATTGAAAAAAAAAAACCTAAATCGGAAAAAGAGCAAAAATTAGAAATTAGATTAAAAAAAGAGACAAAATTATACTGGATCAGAGCAATTACTGGGGTATTAAGCGCTCTTGTTGGAAGATTATTTTTAGGATTAGTGGGGTGGCCAATGTTCTTTTGGATGTTAGCTTTTTGGTTTGGTTTTCCATTTTTTGTAAGCTTTATAATTTTAAGATATCCGTATGATAAAGAAGAATGGAATTGGAAAAATATAATAAAACCAGGAATAGGGATTTTCTTTTTTATGTTTATGATTGTAGGAATTATAGTACATACATTACTTCTTTTTAATTAAAGACTAAATCTTTGTTTAATTTTCTTTTTTGCTTTTTTACGGGATTTAAAAACAATCTCATCTAATTTATAAATTCGATCACAATAAGCACATTGAATTTTTAAAGGATTATCATCTAACACTAAAAATTCACTTTCAATAGGTTCTTTAGGTGAATTACTAATACAAGTTTTATTTTCACATAAAATTAAACCTCGAATTACTTCGGGTAATTTTAATTTCTTTTTCTCAATAACTTTATAATCTTCAATTAAAGATATTGTGGCTCCCGGAGATAATATCGAAATTTGTTGCATTTGTATTTCATTTAAAAATACATTCTCTATTTTTATAATATCTTTTTTACCAAATTTCTTTGATGATACATTTACACCAATGGTAATTAGATTCGTAGATTCATCCAAACCTGTAAGATTTAAGATAGTTATGGCATAACCCGCAGCAATATGGTCGATAACCGTTCCTTTACGAATTTTATCAATTCTTAACTTTTTTTCAAACATAATTCTACTTTTAATTATTCTTTATAAAAATTTAAATTTGTTCTCTTTAATTAACAACGTATTAATTAATATAAAACAAAATAGTAGAATAAAAATAAGATAATTGTCGGAATAACATTAAAAAGTAGGTTATCATCAATTTCTAAATCAAGATAATCTAAGAAACCTATAATTGAAGCTCCTAAAAACGATAAAATAATTGATGTAATAATATTTATCTGATAAAATTGATTTAAAAAATAATTTGCAATTAAACCTGAAATAAATGCAGCACTAATACCTGCAAATAATCCTTCCCATGTTTTAGAAGTATTTCTTATTTTTCTTTTTCCTAAACTTCTACCTATAATATTCGCAGCCATATCCGAAAAAATCGCCATAGTCATGGATAGACATATAATATAGGGACCATAAGGCTGGAATAATCCAAAAACAATAATAATCGAAAAACATCCAACAGCCATAGAAATTTGCGGACCTAATCTCAAATGTAGTTCTTTTTCTCTTAAAATTCTATTAACGGGTTTTAATGGATAATATTCTGGTTTAAGAATTCTTACAGCATCAGCAGTAATTAAGCCAATTACAGAAATCCCTACTAAAAACATAACTAAATTTTGCGTAAAAAGCATGTTTATATTATGAATTGTATAAGATGAAAATGTATCAGAAACTAATTCGGGGATTAATTTTAAAATATCTATGATTAAAATCTGAATTAGAAGTCCTAAAGTAAAATAAAAAAACACTATAGCTAATACAACCAAATGTGTTAATTTTCTATAGATATCATATTTAAAAGGTAATTGATAATTGGAACTTATAAATTCCTTTTTGTTAAGACTTTTTTCAATTAGTTTTTTTTCACGTTTTATAAATAAATAAAAAAATAATAAAAAAATCCCCGTAAATAATAATATTGCTATATTAAAAGGAAATAATATGAAATTATCTTGGCTTTCTTGTATAGTAGTTCTAATTAATATATTAATCGATAAGGATAAAAAAAAAACACCAGAAACGACAATATTATTAATAAATGCTTGTTTTTCTTTATTTCTTTTAGAATAAAAAGAGATATAAAAGAGTATAAAACTTAAAACATAGAATAAGCATAAAACCATAAGAGAAATAACGTGCAATTGAAAAATATCCCTTATCTTTTTAATTTTTTATATATTTAATTTCTTTTAAGTTTTGCTTAAAGAAATATCTTAAAAAAATAAATAAAATAAATAATTTAATAATTTAAAATTGAGATTCATCAATTTGAGGCATATCCGGAGAAGATAAAGCTTTTTCAATTTCCTCTTGTGGTAATTCGTAATCTTTTAAATCTCCCGTCATATATTCTTTATAAGCTAACAGGTCGAAATATCCATGTCCGCTAAAATTAAATAATATCACTTTTTTCTCATTATTTTCTTTCGCTTTTAATGCTTGATCTATTGCTTCTTTAATAGCATGGCAAGTTTCTGGAGCCGGTACTATCCCTTCTGCATTAGCAAATTTAATCCCTGCTTCGATTATCTCAGTCTGATGATGCATAACTGCGTCTATAATTTTATTTTTATATAATATCGAAATGATGGGGGCAATTCCATGATACCTCAGACCTCCTGCATGGATAGGACTTGGTATAAAT
>CAZVTX010000007.1:19102-31776 GCA_964629395.1 uncultured archaeon | reverse complement strand
AGATTTCCATAGGAAACAAAATTAAAAAATTAATTGTTAAAATATAAAAATTAGAAATAATTTTTAATAGAAAAAGATTCAGTTAAGGAGGATTTAGAGATCTACTTCCTTTGAAACTGAGTATTTTTTTTTATAAAATCTTATTTCTGTATTAATTCTGATAATATTAAATAAGAATTTTAATTCTCTCTCTTATGAATCAATCATTTCCATTTAATTTTAAGAGAATTAAAGAGATCCGTCCTAAATATAAAGGTTTTACAAGCAAATCTTATTATATTGAGATGAGAGATAACGTAAAGATTGCGACTGAAGTTTTGCTACCTAAAAATTTATCTAAAGATATAAAATTGCCTACGATTTTAATCCAAACAAGGTATTGGAGAGCAATTGAGCTTAAAAAACCTTTTAATTGGTTAATAAAATACGCCGCTAATCCGCTATATTGTAAAAATTTTGTAAAATATGGTTTTGCCGTTGTAGAAATTGATGTAAGAGGCACAGGCGCCTCTTATGGAATCCGAAAATATCCCTTCTCTGAAGATGAAATAAGGGATACAATTGAAGTTGTTGATTGGATAATTTCTAAACCTTGGTCAAATGGAGAAGTAATTACCTGGGGCAATTCTTATACAGGAATAACATCAGAATTAAGCGTTACATTAAATCATCCCTCTCTTAAGGCTCACATTGTGAAGCATAATCCTTTTGATTTATATCTTGATGCAATGTTTCCTGGTGGATGTTTTAATGAGGCTTTTATAAAATATTGGTCTACGTTAGGACAAGGATTAGATCAAACAAAAGGAGATGCATTAAAGGCATTCAAACCAATAAATCCTATTTTAGGAAAATTGGGACCAAAATTAGTTGTTGGCGTTAAATCAGTGGAAAAAGATAGAAAAAATTTAGAAAAAATTGCTCAATTGCATAAAAGTAATAAATATCCTTTTGATTATGGTGAAAAAGTAACTTTTAGAGATGATCCTGCAGATGAGGATGGAACTACTATAGATAATATTAGTATTTTCACTAAAAAAGAAAAAATTGAAAAAAATAATGTCCCGCTATATACATGGGGCTCCTGGCAAGATTCGGCAACTGCAGATCTTGTAATAAGGAGATTTATGACTTATAAAAATCCTATAAAAGCGGTAATTGGAGATTGGAACCATGAGAATTTTCGAAAAGCCAATCCTTATTTTTCTCATAAAGTTAAAGCTAATCCAAGTAAAAAAGATATGATTAAGGATTGGATCTTATTTTTTAAAGATGGCTTAGGCGGGAAAATTCCGAAGAAAATATTATATTACTATACAATGGGCGAAGAAAAATGGAAAAGCACGGAAAGCTGGCCGCCTAAAGATCAAATAATGGAAAAATGGTATTTACGAGAACAAAATATTCTATCAAGAGCAAAACCACCTGATAATAATGGATATGATGATTATAAGATCGATTTTACGGTCTCTACGGGTATTCGTAATCGTTGGTATACTCTATTGAGTTTACCAGTTTTCTATCCTAATAGAGAAATTCAAGATGCTAAATGCCTTACTTATACGAGTGAACCTCTAAAAAAAGATATTGAAATAACAGGACATCCGATCATTACGTTATTTTTAGAATCGACTCATAAGGATGGAATGATCCATGCTCTCTTAGAATTTATAGATAAAAATAATAAGATCCATGTCATTACGGATGGTCAATTGAGATTAATCCACCGCAAGATATCTGAAGAAAGACCCCCTTATGCGACGTTTGTCCCATATCATAGTTTTAAGAGAAAGGATTATTTGCCATTGAAGCCAAATGAGATTGCTGAAATCTCTTTTGGATTATATCCCGTATCGATCTTGGTTAAGAAGGGGTCTCGCTTAAGATTGGTAATTGCCGGCGCTGATAAAGATACTTTTATGCGCTATCCTAAGGAAGGCAATCCTACAATAAAGATTCATAGAAATTTAGATTATCCGAGCAATATTCAAATTCCGATAATTCAAAAATAGAATTTTTTATTAAATGAATAAAAATTATATAAATTCTTTTTAATATTTTATCTATGCCTATTAAAATTGAAAAAGATTATCCCATTTATACGGTCATTATCGATAATCCGGAATCCAAAAATGCTGTTGATGGTCCTACTGCTCAAGAACTTGCGGACGCATTTAGAAATTTTGAAGATGATGATAAAGCACTTGTAGCAGTTCTTTATGGTGCAAACGGTACCTTCTGTTCGGGTGCAAATCTGAAGGCTATCGCAAAAGGTTTGGGAAACCGTATTGATCCTAAAGGCGATGGCCCGATGGGTCCCAGTAGAATGCTATTATCTAAACCTGTAATTGCAGCTGTTTCGGGATATGCTGTTGCTGGCGGCTTAGAACTGGCATTATGGTGTGATCTTAGAGTCGCTGAAGAGAGTGCGATTTTTGGTGTATTTTGCCGAAGGTTTGGAGTCCCCCTTATAGATGGCGGAACCGTTAGATTACCCCGACTTATTGGACTCAGTAGAGCTCTTGATATGATCCTTACCGGACGTCCTGTTAGTGCAAGAGAAGCTTATCAATGGGGTTTAGTAAATAGACTTGTGCCCGATGGCAAGGCACGAGAAGAAGCAGAAAAATTAGCCGGAGAAATTGCTTCATTTCCGCAAATATGTATGAGAAACGATAGATTATCTGCATATGAACAATTCGGAATGACAATTGAAGAGGCTCTTGTAAATGAATTTAAATATGGTCTTAAAACGTTAGAATCGGGAGAATATTTAGAAGGAAGTAAGAGATTTTCCAATGGGATTGGAAAACATGGAAAATTTTAATCTTTTTAAAAATCTTTTTAGAATTATAATTCTTTGATTCCTATTATTTTGAAAAGATTATAGATTCCATCATAGAATTGACAAAGTCTGGTTTTATCACTATTATCTCCTTTTGGAATAAAAATAATCATTCCTTGTCGAGCTCTTGTTAGTAGAACTCTATAAGCATTTTTTAAATACAATTGTTTATCTTTTTTATTAATATTTTGCCACGAACTTCCTTTAATTTTTTTAAAGTCCCATTTACCATCATTAAATCTTAAATCTGCATCCCAAGATACACAAGTCCAATCTAATTCAAGACCCTGGATATCAAATTCAGTAGCAACATCCTCAAGATAATTAGAAGATCGAATATCATCTTTAGGATTTAAAAACCAATTTACGGGATCAATTTTATGTTGAACAAAAATTCCATATGGCTTTAATCTGATTCCTCCAGAACTAGCTAATAATCCCATTCTCTCAGTTCCACGGCATTTTGATTTTAACCACATTTTTGCTTTATTTAAATCTCTTGTAATTAATATAGGATATTTTTCTTTAATGTTCATATATAACTCTTTTGCAGTATCAATGTTAGTATTTAAGAGATGATTAATAAAATGAGAAACATTTTCACTACGGTACGATCTTATTGATGTATTTAGATGAAGATCCTTAATGAAAAAATATAATTTATCTTTTAATAATTCTGAAATTTCTTTCCCTCTTGTATATTCATATTCAATAATATTTTCAGAGAGAAATATTTGCCAATGTGGAAAATTATTTAATGCTTTAAACCATTCAATTAAACCTGCCTCTCCTGTATTTATTTCTTGACCTCCTCCTATAAGACAAATGATTACTGCCCAATCTTTATGTTTATCCATTATTTCTATTAAAAATTCTGGTTCAGATTTATCAAAATTATGTATTCCTTTTTTTTTTCTCATAAATTTTTTAGTTTGATCCAATGTCCATGCTCTTTGAGCTTCATCAAATATAATTACTTTTTCTTTAGGGGGTTCCATTGTTCTTAAGCAATCATCCCTGAAATGATGAATATTTTGAATAAATGATTTTACTTCCCGTCTCGCTTGTTTTTTTGTTATCTTTCCCTTTGAATTTTCAACTTGGTTCCTTACTAGTGCTTCTTGTAAAACTTTTACTAATGGACCATTTCCCGAAAGAAATACGGTATGTTCTTCTTCTTTGAATTTATGTCTTTCGTTTGCGATATTTAAACCTGCTAATGTTTTACCAGATCCAGGGACTCCAGTTATAAAACATATTGACTTTTTTAATTCATTTTTTGACTTTTCAATAATTTTATTTACACATTCCAATGTTTTTGTAAGATTTTTATGACCTGCATCACATCGAGTTATTTCTAAAACTGTATGCTCTCGAAATAATTTTTGGGCTGCTTCTATTATTGTAGGTGTAGGCTTATATTTTGAATTATTCCATTCAATTGGATCTAAATCCTCTGATTTAATTTCTTTTATTATAAGTCTTAAAATATCTTTAAAATTTTTTGAATTAGCAAGTATAGGTTTATATAATTTATCTTCATAAGATTCAAAAATATTTTTAACGGATTCTGCTTCAGTAGCTACTAAGATAGGGACTAATGTAGCATAATGACTTTTTTCATGAAAATTTTTTAAATCTAATGCATAATCCATAACCTGATCTATTGAATTAGTGCTATATTCAGAAGCACCTATTTTAAATTCGATAATTAAAATAATCCCATTTATAATAATTACATTATCAATTCTTTTTCCCATTCTTGGAATTATAAATTCAAAAAATATAAAACCATTATAAAAATCTTTAATTGAATTTTTTAATATCTTAATTTGAGTTTTCCAAGCATTTCGTTGTTGTTCCTCTAATTGAATTTCATGATTAGAAATTAATATTCCTAAAATTGTATTTTCATTATCATTTAAAAAGTCTTTAATTGGTTTTGCATAATAAGCTCGTTTAATCATTTAAATTCAATATAAATTTTAATTCAGATCATTTATAAGATTTATATTTTTTTGATGTTTAGCTAATTATAAATATTATTAGAGGTGCGCTATATATGATAATTTTAGAAATATTAAAGATTTCAACTCCTTCAAGAGAGATATTAATTGATATAACAGAGAAAATAAGAAATGTCGTAAGAAAAAGCGGTATAGAAGATGGTAGTTGCAGAGTCTTCGTCCCTCACACTACTGCTGGTATAACGATTAATGAAAATGCAGATCCTTCCGTAAAATCGGATATCATTTCTTTTTTAAACAAACTTATCCCTCAACGCGGACGACTTGGTTATAATTTTCGCCATATAGAGGGGAATTCTGATGCTCATATAAAAGCAAGTCTCATAGGGCCCTCTTTAGATTTGATAATCCATGAAGGAAGAATTCTTTTAGGCACATGGCAAGGGATAATGTTCGCCGAATTTGATGGTCCAAGAAATAGGAAAATTTATGTGCAAATTTCAGGTGAAAAATAGATAATTTTAGTTTTTATCATAGCAATATCACTTAGATAATATTTTATTCTTTAAATGAAATTTATTTTATTTTTATTATAAATTATTAAGTTAGAATAATAAGAATCATATTTGCGCATTAAAAATATTCGCAAAAATAATTTTAAACATAATAAAATAAGAAATATTTAGGTGAATAAAGAAAAATATTAAACATTTATATTTAAATTCATAATTAAATAAATTTTAATAAAATATTTTTAAAAAGAAAAAATAAAATTTAAAAAATTATATTTGCGCAAAAATTTAATATATTTAAAAATCTTTATATTAAATTAAATCATGATTTCGTCTAAAAAATGAATATAAAGTAAATATTATCTATTGCGCAAAAATTATTTATTAAATTTTTTTGATTTTTTAATATTTGACAAAAAATATTTAAAAAAAGATATCAAAAATGATTGAAATTTAATTAAAAATTAATATATTTCAATTTTAATTAATAAATTCATAAAAATTTTTGAATATTAATTTTTAATTTACAATTCTTTTTTATTAAATTCATTTGCGCATAATATTTACGATAATTATTCTAAAAAAATTAAATCGAAATTTTATTGTATTATTTTTAATAAGAATAATTAAAAAATGTCCTAAATCAAATAAATCGAATCTTCTATGTTAGATAATAATATTAAAATTTTTGACGCTCATATGCATTTTATTGGCAGATTTAAAAAACGTGATGAATCACTTATTCAATTTATGGATAGATACGGAATTGATAAAGCTCTTATAACATCTGTAAATGAAGCTGCAAATTTAAAGGCAATATTAAGCAGTAATCCTAATGAAGCAGAAAATGAATTTTTAGAAAAATTTATGCAGAAAAAGCAATATAATCATGAGAATGTATTACAATTGGTTAAATCTAATCCGGAACGACTATTTGGAGTTTATTGGTTTAATCCTCGAATCGCAACTGACGAAGACTGGGATCTATTAAGAAAATATATTGTTGATTACAAGTTTCGAGGCGTTAAAACACAATGCTATGTAGATATGTTAAAAGTTCCTTCAGATTTCATTGAATTAGCAAAGTTTTGCATTGATTTAGATATTCCGTTATTTGTTCATTCCGGGTCAGGATTTTTTTTCCAAAAAACTGTTAGGGTTAAAGACTATTTTAGGCTTGCGAAAAAATTTAAAGAATTAAAACTTGTAATCTTGCACGCTGCTTATAATATGGAATATGTTATAAATTGCTTACGTTATTTTGCCCGAAATAAAGATACTCCAAATGTTTATTTTGAAACCAGTGTTTCTGTTCCATATGGAATAATGACATTAATTAAAGCTATAGGAAGCAAAAGGGTTATCTTCGGTTCAGATAGTCCCACCGCTACACCTCCCGATATAGAAATTAAGAAGATAAGCTGTTTAGGACTTGATGATGAGATATTACAGGATGTATTTTATAATAATATAGCAAAATTGATGGATATAAAATAAGTTGTGATAATTCAAAAGACATCATATCAAATGATAAAATTTTTTATTATATTAGGAAGATAGTTTTAGTATAACGATAGAATATAAAAGAAATTAGGGTCTATTAATTATGGGAAATAATGATGAGGAAGACTTATTTAACGCTCTTATGAGTACTCCTACAAGTGATGAAACAAAAAAAGAGCAAAATAGTGAAGATTCTGTCGAAAAAGAAAATATTAACGAATTATTGGCAAAATATAAAGAAAAAATCATAAAGAAATTAATTACAATTCCGGATTTAGAATCATTTTTAAAGAAGGCATTAGGTTCATTATTTGATAATATTTGGGGAGCATTTACTCAATATAAAGAAAATACTATTGATTTATCGATGCTTGTTCATGCAGGAATAGTTGTTTTAGGTAATAAATTTATAGCTTCTATCTTAAAAACATCAGCAGAACAATCTGTTATGGTTAAAGAATCAAATGACATTAAACCCAAAATTAAAATCCCAACTGCATTATTAGGTGGAGTATCGGGAGAAAAACAAAAAGAAAGTCAGATTGAGACTAATCGTCCTATTGATTCCAAAATTGAGTCTAAATCTTTAATAAAAGATTCGCAACTATTCCAAAAAGATATTACAATAAGTTCTACTAAAAAAGAATCTGTTGCTGGTGAGAAGTCAATGCCCGAAAAAATTGAGAGCGTTGCACCTAAGCAATCTTTACGATCCTCATTGGAAGCTCTTGAAAAAGTAAGCCTAGAATTAGAAAAAGTAAAACTCGAACCAATACGTTTTGATGAGATTGATGATAGCGAGATTAAAAGTGTTAATGTAGGCTTAATGGCTCCAGGTTCTACTTTATTTGAGGAATTTTCTGAAGTAGAATCGTTAATTCATCAAAAACAATATGATCTTGCCGAAAAAAAGTTAAAAGATTTAATCGATATTGCAAAAAATCGAGGACTTGAGCACCATGCGGAACGAGCTGAAGATATGTTGTTGAATATGAATATATACAAAATGTTGCCGTCTTTAATTGAAGCAGGTGATGAGGCATTAAATAAAGATTTAAGACGGGCAGAAGAAAAATATAATAAAGCTATGAAATTTGCGAAAATTCTTGGAGATTCATTTTATATTTCAAAATTGGATGCTAAATTGACCCAAGTAAATCAAAGAAAAGATTTTCTAAGGAAAAAAGAGATACTTGAAAAAGAAGAAAATCAAAAAATTAGAAAATTAATAAAAGATAATATTGTAAGATTAGGTAAAGAAAAAACATTAAGCAGTATTTCCGATATAAGAAAATATTGCAGTGCAAAATCGGAAGAATTAGTCGAAGAAATTCTTATTGAAATGATAAAAAATAAAGAAATTTATGCAAAATATTTTCCAGGTTCTAAGAAAGTTCTTTTTGATAAAGAATCAAATAGAGAATTTTTGATTGGGATAAAATAAGCGCAATATTCGTTACCTACTATTATTTACTTGATAACTTATTAATTATCGGCAACTTTTAATTTTAAAAAGATCTCGAATGGTTTATAATTTTTTACTAAATTGTTTTATGTCGGATTCTTATTAAGGAGCTAATTCTAATCTAATGATATAATTGTATATTTTCATTTTAATAATAAATTAAATAAATTGGAATAGGTAAATTAGTAATAAGAAAAAAAATAATTTTCGGGATTACTAATTGAGTTATTTACCTAACAATAATACTGATGATAATTGGTTTGATGAAGATTTTAAATGGACTTTTATTGAATTATCGAAAGTAAATGAAGATATTATTTCAAAATTAATTGATAATATTGTTAAATTAAATCCATCTGAAGATTTTTACATTTCCTTTGAAAGTTTAGTCAAGATCGGAAAAAAAATAGTCCCAATTTTGAAAAATTATTTAAAAAATAATAATAATTTACAAGAATATAAGGTCTTACTTTTTAAATTCTTATTAGAATTTGTAGAATCAAGGAATACTGATCTTCCTTTAATTTTCGATTTATATAATCCCGATTTCGTTATTCGAGCAAAAACTATTTATAATATTAAGAAATCCGATTTAAATAAATATTTAGATTATATTCTGCCTCTTTTGAAAGATCCTGACGATTCCGTAAGATGGGCGGTAATTAAAATTTTAGACAATAATAATTTAATTAAAGTACAAAAAGTTTCTGAAGATCTTAAATCTCAACTTATTAAAGAGGTAAATCCCGTTATAAAAAGAAAAATTTATGAAATTTTAGGAAATTATTAGTTTTCAGTTTTTTAATAAATTTTTATTTTTGATTAATTAGAGCCTTTCGTTTTTCATTCCTAAATTCCTGCACTTTCGTTCTAATAATTGTTCTCTTTTCTATAATTGACAAATTAGTTTTTGCTAATTCTTGCTCTAATTTTTCCCTAAATTCATCTTCCTCTAAATTTAAATCAAATAAAGAGCTAAAGTCAATTTCTTTATCGTCCTTAGTTATGCTTACTTCTGATATTTTTCTATTATTGGAAATATCATTTGCCTTTTTAATATTATTTTCAAATAGATTATCAACAAATTTAACTATCATTGATGTTAAAATAGGTTTTAAATCATTAATCCATGCTAATCCGTCCAATTTTTTAATTCTATGGATTTCTCTAAAATTGTTTAATTCTGTTTTAACCTCATCTTTGATTATATTTAATGGGAATCTTGATTTTAGATTATCTCCTAATCCCGAATAAATATATTCCGCTAATTTTTCTATGAGAAGTTCATGAAAAGTATCAAATTCATAAAATTTCCCGAATTTAAAATAGGACGATAGGAATTGGGATATTGCAGTTTCTATTTCTTTTCTCCCAATCTCTTTTTTATTTAAACAATAAGTTTTTATCATTCGCTCTAATAAACCACCTTTAAAATCTTCATCTTTTTCTTTATCCTTTCTGAAATCAAATGTTTTTAAACCGTTTTTATGATATGTACTTTTTCGTGATATAAGAACTGCTTTATAATCATTTTGTATTATCTCTGTTAATCCTTCTCTTAAAGAAAAAATATTTGTATTAATTTTAGTACCATCAATGATTATGGTTGGAATACGGGCTTTATGTTTCTCTAACAAGACATTCAAATCAATATTTTGTGAATCATAAGGATTGAAAAATATCTCATATAATGCACTTATTTCAAATTCTTCTATTTCGGATTTTAACAATTTACGTATATATTTATCATATTGTAAGAAAAATAGGTAAATGCAATCATCAACCGCGAGATTTAAATCGTCGCCATAAGGCGCCCGAATCAAATATTTTTTATACTCCAGTCTGATTTTATGAGCTCTAATCCATTCTAGAGCAAAATTTAATAAAGTCTCATTAGGTGCGATTTTATTTTTATAATAAGAAAGAACTCTATAAACATTTTCAATGGAGCTTCCTATTGACTGATTATTCAAAAATTTTGCAATTATATATAATTCATCCGAATTAGAATCTAATTTTTTGATTCTTTGAAAATAATTTAATAATCTATTTACATCAATATTATAAATTTCCGAAAATTCGAGCTCAGTCATAATATATCTTCTCTTTTTATAATTTGTTTAATTAAGAATCCAATAATTCACGAATTTTATTTAAATCTTCATTATTTTTTGTACCCCATTTTTTATTTATGAAATGAGGGTTTATTTTTGTAAGAATTTCATTAAATTCCTTATTTGTATCTAAAATTAAACGTAAATTTTTTCTATAATATGCTATTGTATTAAAATTTCCTAAATCCTTATTCACAGTATCGGGGATTAAAATTGCTCCATAACTTATTTTATAATCCTTATTTTCTTTGAATTCTTCTAAATAAATTACCTTTTTAGCTTTATTTCCATTACTAACATTTGAATCTTTGTTTGCAAGGATTATCTCTCTAATATTTGGGAATATATTCTTTTTTCCGAATAATATCAATGTTTCTCTTATTTGATCTTCATAATAATCGGGAAGTATAGATAATACATAGTAAGAGGGTATTTCTGTTAAAATAATCTCTTTTAAGGGACTATTTTCATTAAATGTATATAAGAAAGTATTTTTCAGCCCATCTTTAAAAGAATATCTCCTTTCAAGTAATCCTACACAGTAAAATTTTTGCTGTCCCTCCCAATATATTTTTCTCGAAGAGCCTAATGAATATTTTAATAGATTAGAACCCCTCTCTAATTCTTTCTGAATGAATTTTGAAAATTTGAAATCTTTTTTATTTAAATATTCAGAGACAATTCTACCTTGTAGAATGCTCGGATGTATATATTTTTTCATTCTATCATGTATTTCTTTAACATTTTCTGTATAAGGCGACCCTATTACCGCAAAAAGATTGGTAGAGCCATCTTTTGTGTTGACTGATGAGTTTAAGTTGAAGAACGATTGAATTTTATTAGAATATTTAGATCGATCTGGGGTTATTTTTCTTAAAGATATTGAGGATTCTATAAATTCAATACTCCAATCTCCGCTTTTAGAGCCTGCAGAAGTCAGAAAAATGGGTCCCAAATATTTAAAAGGAAGCATTTTTATTTCATTAATGGCGCTCTCAGATAGATCCTCCGATATCTTAATATTTTCATAGACAATATTGTTTTCGTCGGCAAAAAAAAGTCCTAAAATTATATCCTCTGATATCATATGAACTAAATCGAAAATTTTTGTGAAAAATATATTCTTAACGATTATAATACTAAATTTAGCTTCTAAAAACTTTACTTTTTTTTGATTTGTTCTTGTGCGCAAAAAGAACTATATTTTTGTCAAAAAATATTTTTATTTTAATTAAATTAAAACAAGATCAAATCCCAAGAGTCGTGAAAGATATTTTAGATTAACACCATAAGTACCATAAGCAATAATCCAGTGGTGACCAAAGCCAAATTCTTCAATCATTTCAAGAAATTCTTTTATATTTATAGGTAATTTTATTCTAATAGGATTTCCTTGGAATTCTAAATTTGTTTTTATAGCTTCTCCCTCTATAACACACATTCTAAACGTTCCTTTTCGACCGACGAGATTCGCCATTGTAATTTTTCCTGTTTTTGCAGGAAATATCGCACAGACTCCTTTATTCGCTAATCTAACATTTTCTAATGATATGGACTCAGAAGATTCCGCAAGACTAAAGGATCCACAGCCACAATGACTTCCTAAAATTGTATTATCACTTTCTCTCACTTCTAAAATATCGATATTATGAACTGGTTGTCCCGATAATCTAGTCAAAATGTACATTAAAACCAATGAATTAACATCACCTTCACAAGCTCCGGGAATTCCCTCATCTGCTAATAAACTAAAACCTAAACAGACCTTTCCCATATATAACGGGTAGCATTCAATGGTAATTCCTCCGATTTGGCCATTTTCAATGAGATTTTTCATAGCAAGATAATTTTTTATAGCTAATCGACCTTCATAATCCGAAACATTAATTTGTTTAACTCTTTGTTTAATTTCATTCCAGTGCAATTCAGCATCATCATCAGAAAATTCATTTACAAGTTGTTTAAAATTATCAAGCCCGAAAGTTATGATTCTTGGTCCAAAAATCTCTTTAATCGAAAATTCATCACAAATAACTTCAGACATTCCCTGCGTTCGATTACCAATACGTAATAATCTTAATCTTTGAAGTTCATTTTTTAGAGCAACGGCTTTTGCATATGATATAATTTTATTTAATGCTTTTTCATCATCCTTATAAACAAAAATACATTCTTTACCCAATTCTTTAAAAACCATGTTAAATTGCTGTCCGCCGCATAAACTTCCCGCATTTATATCTGGGTATGTCCAGAATATAAAAGGAACGT
>CAZVTX010000007.1:5580-19002 GCA_964629395.1 uncultured archaeon | reverse complement strand
CCGCATAAACTTCCCGCATTTATATCTGGGTATGTCCAGAATATAAAAGGAACGTCACATATCGAACTCATATCTAATATAGGGTTATCGGAACTCCATGTTGCGAGTTTTACACATATTACATCCACTTTCTCTTTACTGAATTTTTTACCCGCATCTAAGGCGGAAGGCACATCATTAATGAGATTATCTGCTTTTATTATTTCAATATCCTTAACTTTTTCTAATAAAGATAAAGTGCTGTCAAATATTTCAGGGGCCTTATCGGCATTATCCTCAAATGGATGAAAAATGACGCAAAATCCAATTTTTGGCTTTATTTTCATAATATTATATGCTCTCTTAATTATTTAAAGCTAAATTTTATATAATCATTTTTACACGGTTGCCCAAAGCAGAACCAAGTATCAAAATTTTTAATATCTATGATCATTGAAGCCGCAGTTATATTTATAGGATCATGATGGCAAATTGTATTCATCCCTCCTTCATTATTTTCACTCGCTGAATGGTCCCTTAATAGATTTTTTATGAATTCAATTGTTATTTGCTGAGTGGAACGGATTTTTCTTTCTGCAGTTTCTTTTCTTATATAACTCGTTTCATTTATGCAAATACCAATTAATTCTTTAGGGGACTTTTTTCCGAATATTGCTTTGCGGGGAAGATCAATTTCTTTCAAATCTGGATGCGTATAATGATTTGTGGCTACAATAAATTCGTCATTTTCATAAGGTTCTCTTATATAAAGGCGTTTAGATGTATATTCAAGAATTTTGATATTATCTGAAGGATCCGCAATTAAAATGACATTTCCTGAACCTCGGGGTAATTTTTTAAAAAATTCAATAACCTCATCGGTATTTTGGCAATTTTCCAATGCTTCTTGGATAATGAGGGATGCTGATAATCCATCGAATCTCTCATTAATCGGAAAAGCCTCATCTGTAGCAATAAAAACTCCATGCTCATTAAAACCATTAAAGGTTCCGGGAAGGACAAAAGCAGTAAGGTCAAATGTTTTATTAAATCCTTTAGGAATGTTTTTTCTTAAAATTAAATAAGGTAAGATAAATTTTGCATAATCAAAATTTCGTGCGATCAAAGTATTTGATGATTCTGTTATTACTGATTTAAAAGCTATTGATGTACAACCAGTCTCAATATGAGGAATTTCCCAATCAAGCTCAGCCAGCATTAATTCTGCTGCAGAAAATAAATAAAGAAATTTTTCTTCTAACTCGGAGCCATCTGCTATACCTTTTATACGTTCTGCTTGGTTTGGCGCATATTTTTCAATTATCGGTTTAAACCATTTTTTAGCCCTATTTGCAGCTAATTTAATGAATAGACTGGATGGAAGCCATTTTGGTTTTAAAGCTTGTATATCTTCTAGATTTTTAAAAACGGAAATAATTTCACTAAATTCATCTTTGAAAATACGTCCTTGCCTGAATCCCATATCATAATGGCTTCCGGAGAATTCAAAAATTTTATCCTGCTTTATCATGGTTATTTTTAACTTGCAACACGATTTATTTGTTTAAAAATATTTTTTAAATTCTCGCAAAAAATCATTCGTCGCTCTTCAGAAGATATAGGCAGCGATAAAACCTTTTCAATTTCAATTCTCGGGTTTAAACTCGGAATATCAGTCCCAAATAATATTCTTTCTATTCCTATGTTTGGATCTTTTATTGCTTCAATAAATTTATAGGTATATGGATTACCTGACATTTCTAAATAACTATTAGGAAACTGACGTGCGATTTCGAGAGCATCATCAACTTGAGGAGCTAATCCTGAATGTCCCATTATAAATATCGTATCATCACTTTTTTTCAATATATTTCTGATGTTTAATAAGCGTGAATGAGAACCAGTATGTGAGAGGATTATTATATTGTTTTCACCGCAAAAATTGAAAATTTTTATTAATTCTTTGCTATGGGACTTAAATGTGAACCTCATGAAATCAGGATGCAATTTAATTCCGGGAATATTTAATTTAACAAGTTCTTCCAAATCATCATCTAAAGTTTTTGATTTTGGATTAATATTACTGAATCCAAAAATGCGATTTGGATATAATTCATTCATTTTATAACTCAATTTTCTATCAAATTTGAAAACAGGTAAATGAATAGCTCGATCTATTTTATAATAATCTAAAACTTTAATGTAAAATTTAATATTTCGCTCTATTCGATTCTTCGTACTTTTTTTGATGATTTTCCAATTATTAAAGATTAAATCCATTGTTTCATAAGTGCTGAGATATTTTAAGATGAATTTCAATCTTTTGGAAATTAAATTTGAAAAATGCGTATGGGCATCCCATAATTCATATTTCTCATCTTGGTATATTATCATTTTTAAATAATCTCAAAATTTATTATATCCATTGTAAATCTTCCAAATTAACATCTCTTAAAAAGCCAATACGGCTCCAGTGATCTATTAATCTATTTGCAAATTTAATAGGGTTAAATATAATTATTTTATCGTAAGTTAATTCTTTTATTTTACTTATAAGATTGATTAATTCTCTCTTTTTATTCTTCAAATTATTTTTAATTATTTCTTTTTCTTCTTGATATCCTTCTTGAAAAATTTCATCATAAAAATCAATTTTCTTATCATTTAAATAATCCTGAAAACCTAAATACTTTTTATGTAAATTTTCGAAACATCTACCAAAATCAATTCTGCATAAGCGAGATTGGAATCCTTTTTCTCTTACAACAAAATGTCTGTCATAAACATCATATAAACACAAAATTTCATGTAAATAACATAATCTCCCTAATTCATATTTAAAATCAAAAACGTCATAATTACTCAAGTCCTTACCTCGCTCAAAAGTTGTTGCTAAATAAGGAATTGATTTTGATTTCTTTTTATATATTAATCCTGTAGTATATTCTTGAAATCCCAAATCTGAATCAAAGAAATATCTTGTTAAATGAACGCCTAAAACTTCTTGGAAATATTTTTCTCTTATATATTTTAGAAAGATTAGTGGTTCTTTATTATTCGAAAATATCGTATATTTTTTGAAATAACTCCAATTTGATTTGATATAAAAATCATTTTGAATTATATTATTCATTTTTTTAGAAATTTCTAAAATTGTTTTTTCAGAAATTTCTTTTATTTCCAACCAATTAAAAATCGATTTTAAAATCTCTATATTATTTTCGTTCATTTTTTATAACGATTTTATAATTGATAGGAATTAATCTTAAAATTTTTAATCACTTATTAAACATGAGATAAATCGATAAAAAATGTTATTATAGGAGATGCCCTCTCGGTTTTTTGATGTAATTCAAAATTATACGGAAAAAGATATAATTTCTTTAATATTTGAAATTGAGAAGATTTTAAAACGAGAGCCCAATTTATATTTAATTCCGAGAGGGAAAGTGATGGTTGTTGGCGATCTTCACGGAGATTTGGAGACATTACATAGAATTATTAATCTTTTTTTTCGTGATAAGTTTAATACATTATTATTTCTGGGCGATTATGTGGATAGAGGGCCTAATCAAGTGGAAGTTGTGAATGTATTATTTTATTATAAAAAGTTAATGCCTGATAAAATAGTTCTTATTAGGGGAAATCATGAAGATCCGATTATAAATAGACAATACGGCTTTTACGATGAAGTAAGAATCAAGTATAATGACAATAAATTATTATATCGTTTATATAATGAAGCATTTTCTCTATTACCTCTTGCTGCAATTACCTGGAATAATATTTTTTGTGTACATGCGGGAATTCCTGAAGGTTTAGAAAAAATAGAAGATATCAATTTCTTACCAAATTGTATTGAAAGTCCGGAGGATCCAATTTCAAAACAGTTATTATGGAATGATCCTAAAGAAAAGATAAAAGCATTTAAATATTCCTTGAGAGGTCCTGGAATTAAAAGATTTGGAAGAGATGCATTTTATTCATTTATCCTTAGAAATAAAATAAAATATGTAATACGTTCTCATGAGAAATTTAAACAAGGGTATAAATCTTATTTTGATGACAAACTTCTGAGTATATTCACATCGAGATCCTATTCTAAAAAAATATCAACTGTTATAGGAGTAATTAATGCTAATGGTAATATAGAAATTCAAGAAATTTAATTTTCCTTACTCTTTATCGCCCCAAACGGACATATCTCTATGCAAACATTGCAACCTCTACATTGTCGCTCAAGTACCGAGACTTTTCCCTCAATTAATGTAAATGCAGGACATCCAAAATTTTTTATGCAAATCATGCAATTATTACATTTTTCA
The DNA here is from genome assembly GCA_964629395.1 of uncultured archaeon. Lineage (GTDB taxonomy): Archaea > Asgardarchaeota > Lokiarchaeia > Sigyniarchaeales > SOKP01 > CAZVTX01. The sequence goes on along the minus strand of CAZVTX010000007.1, from coordinate 14,698 downwards.
TAATCGATTTCAACGGGGATTATCTTTTTAGTCTTATCAATTCTACTCTCTAGTAAAGAACATATATGACGTGAAATAATTACGTTTGGTCCTTTAGTATTAATAGCTTCTTCTATTGCTTTAGTAGTTTCTTTTAAATTATTTGCATCAACGATCCATAAATGATCATCATTAATTCCCGCCCCTCTAACGATTTGTTCAAGCGGAATTTTTGTGCCTGGTTCTCCAGTTATTTTCTCACCTGTGCCTGGATGCGGTTGAAAACCTGTCATTGCAGTTGCGCTATTATCCAAGATAACTACAATAATATTATTTTGATTATATACGGCATTAATAAGTCCGGGAATCCCCGTATGAAAAAAAGTTGAATCTCCTATGATGGCAAAAACAGGCCCATTATGAAGCTTTGATAAACCATTAGCCATTCCAATAGATGCACCCATACATATACATGTTTCAATTGCCTCAATTGGTTTATAAAAACCGAGAGTATAACATCCGATATCAGAACTATATACAAAATCTTTACCAAGACGTTTTTCCATCAATTTAAGTGCATAAAAAGTACTTCGATGCGGGCATCCCGGACAAAGAACTGGTGGACGAGGTGATGCTTTATGAAAATGGGCCGTATCTACTGAAAGGTCTACGAAGGGATTAGGAATACCTAAAAATTTTGTAAGTCCTTCTAACGTTTTACTTAAATTTAATTCTCCATTTCTCGGAAAATATTTTTTTCCTTCAATTTCTAATTTTATATCTAATTCAAAGGCAAGCTTTTTTGCAAAATCTTCCAAAAAAGGATCAAGTTCTTCTATTATAACAACTCGTTCGCAATTATTGAATAATTCTTCCATTAATTTTTCTGGTTGAGGAAAAACCATACCCAATTTTAAAGTAGATACTTTTTCGGAATAATTTAATTTTTCTAATGCATCATTCACATAAGAATAAGGTATTCCTGATGAGATAATTCCAATTTTGGATCCATCTTTTAAGTTTAATTTAGTATAAGGGAATTCGTTTGATATTTTCTTTAATTTTTCATACCTTTCTAATTGTTTTATCCTCTGGACTCTTGCATTAGTTGGCAAGAATGTCCATCTACTTGCATCATGGTCAAAATTATAGATTCTATCTTCAATCATTTTAATTTCTCCTAATACTAAATCGCCCCTTGCATGATTTAATCGGGTTGTTGTACGCATTAAAACAATAGTCTGATGCTCTTCTGAAAAATCAAAGGCATATTTAATTATATCTTTAGCCTCTTGAATGTTTATTGCCTCAAAAATAGGACAAAGGGCATGAAGACCATAATATCTATTATCCTGTTCATTTTGACTTGAATAACAATTTGGATCATCTGCAGTAATTGTAACAAATCCGCCATGTGCTCCAGCATAGGTAGCAGTCATAAAAGCATCAGATGCAACATTTAATCCTACATGCTTCATACATGCAAAAGCTCTTGCATTACACATCGAAGCACCTAGGGCAACCTGAAATCCTACTGCCTCATTTGTAGACCATTCAATATCGAAAGTTGGATAATATTTATGGATAATTGCGAGTGTTTCCATTATTTCAGAAGAAGGTGTACCTGGATATCCTGCAGCTACTTTAATGCCTGCCTCAAAAATACCTCTTGCTATTGCTTCATTGCCTAATACGACCCCCTTTTCTTGGGGTTTATCTAATGCATAAAAAGGGATGCTCATAATAATTTAACCTAAAGTTATTTTTTTTTCTTTAAAATCAATCCCAATCTTATAGCCCATTTTAAAAGCTTTTATATTAACATCTATTGCTTTTTTTGGAACAAATTGCTTAATTGTTTCCATAAGAATCTCCTTAGACAACGGGATTGGTTTTATTCCCGCTAAAACTCCTAAAAGAACTACATTAGCGGTAAGTATATTTCCTGCCTCAATTGCTATTTTCTCGGCATCTAAAATTAAAACATTTTTAGAAGCAGATCTGATATCCTTCTCAATTTCATTTACATCAGGATATTCCCATTCATTAAATGCTTCTATTGCTCCAAATGGGCACACTTTATCAATAATACACTGGATACAACCTGTACAGGATTCAAGAACACGGCAATAACCATTAACAACTAATCTTGTGGGTCCTTTCATAAGGGTATAAAAATGGTCATTTTGCGATTCGTAAAAGATTTGATTAGGGATGCAATGAGCTACACAATTTCCGCATCCTATACATTTATTTCCATCTATTTTCAGCGATCTATGAGTTAATACAGATGGCGGAATCACTGTACTGTTAGATGCAATAATATATGTTTCATTATTAACATAATGTAAATTTCTTAATGCTTCTGATATCTCAAAGGCTAATAACACATCTAAATCACCATCAATCATAAAAGGCCCCTCAATAGTTTTACCAAACCGGAGATATGATGAAACAGCACCCCCTCTTTGAGACATTCCATGGGTCTCTGCGGTTCGAACCTTAAAACCTTCACGAAGGGCGGCCCATCCTAAAATCATGGAAGCTCTAATAACACCTGTGCCGCCAATGCCAACACATAAAGCATTATAATCTTCTTTATCGTGAATAATGCTTTCACTTTAGGAGTTTTATGCAATTATCCAATAGAGATTATTCAATATAATTAATTGTGGTTTTTAATATTACTTTTATCTTTTAGATTAAAAAGAAAAAAATTTAATAATTTAGATGAAAATAACGATTTTATATACTTTTGGCTTCTAAAAGTTTTATTTTTTTATTTTTAAGTATATTTACAGCTTTATCGATATCGTCTATTCTTAAAACGATAATTGCTTCATCTTTTAATATTGTAGAATATAAATATTCAATATTTATTCCTTCTTCTCCCAAAATCTCTGCGATTTCATGTAATGCTCCAGGTTTATCGGGAATTTCAACAGCAATAACGTCAGTTAAAGATACAAGATAATTAGCTTCTTTTAATACTTCAACGCATTTATTTATCTTATCCTGCTCAACCAAGACCCTTAGTATACCATAATCAGCAGTATCGGCAACACTTATTGCGCGCATGTTAATATTATTATCTAATAAGACTTTGGTAAACTTTGCCAAAATTCCCGGCTGATTTGGTAAAAATACAGAAATTTGTTTTAACATATTATCCCCTCCTAAATATTTTTAGTTCTTTTATCTATTACATGTTTAGCCTTACCTTCTGTTCGTGGTAACGACCCAGGCGGCATTAATTCTACATCTGCTCTAACTTGAAGTGTATTATATAATTTTAATTCGATATCTTTCTTGAATTTTTCCAATACTTTCATCTCATCAGAGAAAGTATCCGATGTTAATTCTACCTGCACAGATAGAGAATCAATAATATCTCTATCTATTATAATTTGATAATATCCTGCAACTCCGGGAATTGATGAGAGTACATGTTCTATTTGACTTGGAAATACATTAATCCCGCGAACAATTAACATATCATCGGCTCTTCCCGTCACTTTACTCATTCTTGCACACGTCCTACCACATGCACATTTCTCTTTTGTTAATGTAGCTATATCATATGTTATATATCTGAGTAAAGGGATTCCTTCTTTCTCCAGTGTTGTAAAAGCTAATACACCCTCTTCACCTTCTCCAACTGGCTCATATGTCTCTTTATCCAACACTTCTACAATAAAAAAATCTTCCCATATATGCATTCCGTTCTTTTCTTCACACTCTACGGATACACCCGGACCATAAATCTCACTTAAGCCATAAATATCATATGCATCTATTTCCAATTCTCTTTCAATTGTTTTTCTTAAATTATCCGACCATGGTTCAGCTCCGCAAATTGCTTTTTTGAGTGCCAATTTTGATACGTCTATTCCTGACTTTTTAGCATATTCCGCAATATATAGAGCATAACTGGGTGTACTAGTTAATACTGTCGAACCAAAATCTTGCATTATCATAAGTTGTCTTTCAGTATTACCTCCTGATATGGGAATTACAGTCGCTCCTATTTTTTCGGCTCCGTAATGGAACCCTAAACCACCTGTAAACAAGCCATAACCATAAGCATTTTGAATTATATCTTTGTGAGTTATGCCTGGAGCCATAACAGTTCGCGCCATCAATTCCGTCCAATCTTCAATATCCTTTTGTGTATATGATACAACCGTTGGCTTTCCTGTAGTACCTGAAGAGGCATGAATCCTTACAATTTTTTCCATAGGAACGGCATTTAAACCAAATGGATAATGATCTCTAAGATCTGTTTTATAAGTTAGAGGCAATTTCGTTATATCTTCTACACTTTTGATATCATCGGGCGTAATTCCTAATTCTTTAAACTTTTTATTATAGAATTCTACATTTTCATAAACATATCTGGCTAATTTCCTTAATTTTTCTCCTTGTAATTTCTCTAATTCCGCCCGAGGCATGGTTTCCGCTTTTTCATTCCAATATGTAACCATTTTAATAACCTTTTTTGGTTTTTAGGTTTATACGTTTAAGATTTAATAATCTTTATTATTTTTAAACATTTGATAAGTGGGATATAAATGGGAAACCTTTTAAACCTTTTAAATATTTATCTTTCACACTTTAAAAACTTTAAATTTTGAAAACCTATTGGTGAAAAATATGATATTTGCAACATTACATTGGACAATCTGGTTAGGAATTCTTGTCGGGATCTTAACAGTAGTTGCCGCTATCCTTTATACTTTATGGCAAATAAAACAGGAGGGTGCATAAAATGTTATTAGCTATTGATCCGAATTCTGAATGGATTTTTTGGACTATAATCGTTGCATATTTAGTTTTCTTAGCAGTTGCAGGAATTTATGCCAGTCGTAAAACTAAGACTTTAGAAGATTTTATGGTTGCTGGAAGATCTATTGGACCATTATTATTAGGATTATCTTTTGGAGTCACATATTTTTCAGCAGTTATGATTGTAGGAGGTGGACAATATTCATGGCTTTGGGGTTTAGGTGTAATTTGGATTGCTTCTATTGATGTGTTAGTAGGGGTCTTCTTAGTCTTTGTATTATTAGGGAAGAGAACAACTAAATTAGGCGAACATTTTGATAGTATGACGGTGCCGCAAATGTTATCTAAAAGATATCAAGATCCTAAAATTCAAACTTTTACATCTATAGTAATCTTATTCTTTGAGACTATCTATTTAGTATCAATTTATATGGGTCTTAGTCTTTTGCTTCAAGTCGTAATGCCAGGGGATCCAAATGCATATACTATTGCAGTTGTATTATGCGGTATTATTACTATCATTTATCTTAATATTGGTGGCGCTCATGGTGCTATATTTACAGATGCTGCAGAATCATTGATAATGTTAACGGGAGTGGTCTTGATTTTTGCATTTGGCATTATAGCTGTTGGCGGGTTTGATGGTCTTATAAATACTTTAGGCGAAATTGAATCATCAGAGGGATATTGGGAAGGTGCATTAACTGAATTTCCGGGAGCGGGCGGTATGGGAATTATCGGTTATATTTTAGTTACCTCTTTTGGAGTCTGGGGAATGCCGCAAATGATTTCTAGATTTTATACTGCAGACCAAAAAAAGAGAACTCTTAGATGGGGTTTAGTTATTGCATGCGTTTGGGCATTTATCGTTGCATTTTTTGCATGGTGGAACGGAATTATTTCAAGAGCTTATTTCTGGGAACACGATAAAGAAATCTATGCAAAAATAGCTGCTGGCGCTGGTGCTGCCGCTGTTCCAGAACTTATGGCGGCTACATTACCTCCTATTTTAGCGGGATTATTCTTAGCTGCTGTAACTGCTGCATCATTAACTACTGGAGAAAAGGTAATTATGATTGCTGCAAGCGGATTCTCTATTGATGTATATCAGGCAAAAACAGGTGCCTCCGATGATAAAACACTTCTTATCACAAAAATAACGACAACTTGTGTAGTTGTAATTGCAGTATTTCTCGCAATCTTGAGACCTGATTATGTGCTTGCATTATGCATGTTTGCATGGTCCGCTATGGCCGCAGTTATTTTGATACCATATGTTTTCGGCTTATTCTGGAAAGGTGGTACCGCTAAGGCTGCCTTGTGGAGTGGAGTTGTCGCTTTTGTCATTTCTATTCTTTGGAAAGTGTTTATGCGAGGTGCTCAATTATGGGGTATGTTTGGATTAAGCGGACATTATGCACAGATAATGGGACCAATTGCAGCAACCGTAATATTTTCTTCAGGTCATTTTGTAGTTACACTTGGTTCTATCCATGAATTTATCATCTCACAAGTAGCTGCACTGATTGCATTTCCTGTAATATCAATTTTAACTAAAGGTTCTAAGCCTTCAAATGAATTCTTAGATGAAATCTTCTCGGTAATGAAAGGATAAAAAATTTAAAGAATAACTAATAAAAGATTTTAATTTTTATTTTTTTTTTTAATAAATTTGATGATTTAATAAATATTTAAAAGCTGGTATTAAACGAATTATTTTTCCATTTAACTTTTTTTCATATTCTTTAGTAGAGGTGAGTATATAACCGATATTTATATTAAATTGATTTAGAAAATTTTTTAATCCTGAAAAATTAATCTTTCCATATTTTATCTCTATTGGAATAACATTATCATCTTTTTTTATAATTATATCTACCTCATTTTTTCTCTCATCTCTCCAAAAATATTTTGCATTCAGTTGTATTACAAGACACCATTCAAATATTTTAGATTTAATTAAATTATCATCTTGAAATAATAAATTTGGTGAAATTATTGTTGGATAATATTTCTTTAACTTTCTCTCGATTTTTCTCGTATTCTTAGAATAATTGTATAGTTTCCTTAATAAAAATGCTCTCTCAAGATAAGTAATATATTTTGAAATTGTTTGCCTTGTGGTTCCAAGATCTGAAGCTAAATCTGATAAATTTATAATCTGACCAGGCTCATTCATAAATATCTTTAATAATGATTCTAGTAATGAATAATCCCTTAAATTTAATAATTGCATCAGATCTCTATAAATTACTTTCTCAATTATACTCTCCTTAATATATTTCTTAATAATGTCTTTATCCTTGATGTTTACTAACTCTGGAAATCCTTGAGATAAAATAAATTCTTCAAATAATCCTTTCAATTCTTTTTCGTAAAGGTTAATTGGTTTGTGTTCTATTTCTCTAAAATTTAGATATTCTCTAAAAGATAATAAATTTAACTTAAATTCAAACAACCTACCTGCTAAACTTTCCATAAAACCTTTCTGAATGAAAAGTGATTCGGAACCTGAGATTATAAACTTAATATTTTTTGAATATATATCATATAGTCTTTTCAATTGTTCACTCCAAAAATTTAATTTTTGTATCTCATCGAATAAAAAGAGATATTTTCCTTTTTTAAGATCCTTATGAAATAATAAAGTATATTCATCGAAAATTTCTTTCAATTTTATATTATGAAATTCATCAAATGTAAAATAAACAATATTTTGAGGATCAATCCCATTATCAATAGCATCCACGATTATTTTATGCATAAGCGTTGTTTTACCAACTCTTCTAATGCCTGTAATAGAAATTATATGTGGCATTGACATGAATTTTTGTATCTTGTTATATAGTTCTCTTTCTTTAAAATTTAATTTAAATTCATATTTCCACCAAGGATTATTTTCAATTAATGCTTCTCTAATTGACATAATGGAATTTAACTTAATTATGTATTTAAGTTAAGTATAGATAACCTAGAATTGCATTTTATGTTAAATAGAAATAACCTAAAATTACATTTTATGTTAAATATAAATAACCTAAAATCATATATATATTTTCGTATAAAAAACAGAATTTTTAAAAAACAAATAGAGATTTATTCATTTAATTTAGAGCAGAAATGCTTAGCTTATTATGATTGAATTCTTATTATTTGGAATTTTTAAAATTAAAAAATTAAATATTAAAAAGTATTAATTATTTTTTCTTGGAAATTTATTTTTTTTGCTTTTTAATCATGTTTAACCATCCTTTATAACCATCAGGACGATCTCTGATATCTATATATCGGACAGCTTTTCCTTCTTGTCGTGGGAGGGTTCCAGGGTCAAATGTAGTAACATTTATTCCAAGAAAAGTAACTTCTCTTAAATTTTTCTCCAATTCTTTTTTAGCCATGTCTTTATCAATACCCGGCTTAACTTCAACATTGACCGTGACCGTATCCATAACTCCAACTGTATGGTAGATAATAAGATATACATCCGTAAAATAATCTGATAAATTGAAGATCTCTTCTTCAATCATCGAAGGATAAATATTTACACCTCTAATAACATGCATATCATCTTTTCTGCCTTTTATCCTATCAATCATAAAGCCCGTTCTTCCGCATGGACATTTGCTAATCCTTAACGCCGTAATATCTCCTGTGCGATACCTAAAGATTGGCAATGCTTCTTTATATAAACTCGTCAAGACTAATTCTCCGGTTTCACCATACGGTAAAACCTCTCCTGTTTCAGGATCTATAACTTCTGGATAGAAAAAATCTGACCATAAATGAAGCCCATTTTGTTCTTGACATTCAACGGCAGGACCTGGTCCATATGCTTCCGTTAACCCGTAATTATCATATGCCTTAATACCCAATCTTTCCTCAATTGTTTTTCTGGTAGATTCCGCCCAACCTTCAGCACCTAAAATTGCGTATTTTAAGTATAAATCCTCCTTTTTTATCCCTTCTTGTTCCATTACTTCGGCAATTCTTAATCCAAATGAAGGAATTGCATGAAAGGCGGTTACTTTAAAGATTTTAAAAAATTCTAATTGCCTTGCAGTCATCCCGGGCCCAAAAGGAATTAACATTGCCCCTAACAGAGTGCATCCTTGAGCATAACCAAAACCTCCCGTGAAAAGCCCCGCTGAAGTAGTATTTTGGAAAACATCCTTTTTTGTCATGCCGATCGCTGCTAAATTTCTGGCACATAGATAAGTCCAATCGTCTAAATCTTTCTTTGTATAATAACCGCATGTTGGACGATGTCCTGATGTTCCACTTGTCGCATGCATTCTGACAAGATCCTCTTTTGGTACACATACTAATTTATCGGGAAAACTATCTAAGAAATCTT
>CAZVTX010000007.1:0-5480 GCA_964629395.1 uncultured archaeon | reverse complement strand
AGATCCTCTTTTGGTACACATACTAATTTATCGGGAAAACTATCTAAGAAATCTTGTTTAGTCATAAACGGTATCTTTTGAAAATCTTCAACGGTCTTAAGATCATCCGGAGAGATCCCCGCTTCTTGATATCTCTTTTTTAGGAAAGGAATATTATCATAAAGCCTTTTAAGTGTCCATCGACCTCTTTTAATCCAATTTTTTTCTAACTCTTCCCAAGGAGTTTTCTCCCTTTTTTCATCAAAATAATTATATTGCAATTAAATTACCTCTAAATTTTGTAGGAATAATTATAAATAATTGAGAATCTATAAAAACTATATTGATTCTAATTTAAAAAGAAAATCACAACAATCATCACCTAAACCTAAGAATTTTGTTCTTTTCATTTTAATTTTTGAATTAAATTCTTCTAATGCAGGTTCGTAGAAAGGAATGCACATTTTTAGACAAATATCTTTTATTTTTTCTTTTCTCTCAGGATTTCGTTTCATAGCTTCAATATAAGGACACCCGGTAATTTTCATAATTGCTTTATTTTCACTTATATCTTCAATTTCATAATTATAACCCTCACAACTCCAGCAAAAGGAAAAAATATCGATTAAATCCTTAATTGTGTTTGTTTGGATATTTAAATATCTCTTAACTCGGCTAAAAATTTTTTTATAAAGCTTTTGCCAAACGATAATATCAATTTTTAGTGCTAAATCCCAATTTGTTTGATTCTCTACTTCTATAATCCAAAGGCCATCCAATGTAAAGAAATTTCTCTCAAAAAAGAATAATTTATCATCTTTAGAAACTTCTCTCATGAATTAAACTTAAGACTATGAAAATATAAAATTTTATTCTTCAAAAAATAATTATTATTTAACTTCTAAATTAGGATCGTGAGGCTTTCCCGTCCTATAAAGTGTACTTATCATTGTAGCTATTTTGTTTTCACTTCCATTTTCAAGTGTATAAAGGTCAAAATAATATGTTCCTATTCGGCGGGTCTGCTTTATTCGAGTTCCTCTTACATAAAGTGTTGATCCGGGCTCAGGACTCGTATGATAATGTATCGCACAATTTAATGCTACGCTAACATTATTTTGATTATTCCCTATAATAGAAAAAGCAGCATCGGCTAAAGCATAGATCGCACCTCCATGGGGTCGTCCATGAAAATTATTTAATTCAGGCTTTAATTCCATGTGCATTTTTACCTCATCCTCCGTTAGATCGTCCAGAATTATCCCAAAATTCTTTGCAAATGCGTCATTCTCGAATTTTTTTTTTATTACATCTAAACTATTCATAAAACACAGCCTTAATTTGTATTTTGAATTTTTTTATAGTTAATTTAGTAAATTTCAAATTTATTAAAAATATTGAGAATTTAATCATTAAATACGTATTTCCAATTATTTTCTAATATTGCATGTTTATCTTCCTCTGAGACTTTATATAAGCTCAATATTTTTAAAACTTCAACTCTTACGGAGCAATATGGATAATTACTACCAAAAAGTAATCTATTTGGAGCTACTTTCCAAACAACCTCCGATAAAGTAGAAGTTACTGGTGTCATGGAAGTTTCGATAAATACATTCTGGTATTTCTTGCAACTTTTCCAAATATTTAGGTAATCTCCCGACCCTCCTGCATGTCCCATAATAAATTTAAAATCAGGAAAAAATGATGCAATTTTATTGAATGTTTTTCTTTTTCCGTTTGGCGCATATCTCTTTTCTTCTAAAAGCGGCCAATCCATATGAATATATATAGGCAATTTGTATCCAAAAATTTCAGTTATTATTTTAAAATAAGACTTTAAGAAATTTTTTTCGATTAAGAAGCCTTGTTCGGGATGTAATTTAATTCCTTTTATATTTAATTCTCTTTTTAAAAGAGAGAGCATTTCTAAATTTTCTTGAGGGCTTTTAGTAAAGTCCAAAAATCCAAAAATGAACGCTTTATCTTTAAAAACTTTATAATAAGGCTTGACTTTTGTAATATATCCCTTTAAATCATTAAAATCGCCCTCTTTTATTGAAGGCATTAAACAGAATCTTTCTATATTAAATTTTTTAATGTTATTTTCAAATTCATTTAGTTCTGATATACAATGCCTATGAAAATCAAATATCTTATAATCTGGAATTCTAAAATCAAGATTATCGTTCATTATAAATATTTAGATACTTTTTCTTTTAAAATTCTAATTAAAAATGGATCCATTCGTCCATAAATGTCGGGAATATCCAAAACTATTATTTTGTATTCTGCTTCAGGTGCAATCGTAAGTATCGCTTCTTTATGTTCTTCCTCCATTGCGAAAATTAAATCTGCCCAATCGATTAGATCTTTATCAATTGTACGTTCGGCAAGTGGATGCGTTCCGGCAGATTTAACTTCTAAATTTTCATAATCTTTAAAAATTCTTTCGGCGGTTACGCTCCTATAATAGTTTGCTGTGCATACAAAAAGAACTTTTTTCTTTCTCATTTTGTTTCTTTTATTCTTAAATTTTATCTTAAAATATCATCGAAAAACAAAATAATTATTTAAAAAATGATTATTTAAAACAAAGTTATTAAAAATACATAAAAATTAAATCTTGCTTGGACGTAAAGTATCAATTAATCAAGAATCATGTTCCGATTTAAAGATTTTTGATTTTTTTAAAAAAGTGAAAAAATTTTATGGTGTAGAATTAAATTTTAAGAATTTAAAAAAATATGCTGTTAGCAAGGTTAAGACTCGGGATTTTGAAGAAATTTTAGATATATATAATTTAAGATTAACAGCGATATATGATTTTGAAGATTTCTCCTTAAGTTCTGAAAATTATTTTAGAAAGGAATTTCTAGATAATTTTAATCAAGCTTTAAACTTCTGTAGTAGAATTGGCTGTGAATTAATAATTTTAACTCCTTCAATTTTAAGATCCTCCTATAAAGAATCTCCTAAATGGCGTATAATAGAGAGAACAACAAAAAGATTAGAATTATTAGGAAAAATTGCCTATAAGCAAGATATTATGATAGGATTTGAATATACTTCTAGTTCCGATAGTTCAATAAATAATTTACAAGATACAATTGAGATTTTCATTTCTTTAGAAGGACGGGAGAATTTAGGCGTTGTTATTGATACATATCATTTTTATAATGCAAATGACGATTTTCAAGATATTATAAAAATAAGAGATAATTTATTTCTTATTCAGCTTAGTGATGTGAGAAAAAAAAATAAAGAAAATTACATCCGTGCTTTTCCAGGTAAAGGTGAGTTTGATTTTGAAAATCTATTTAGAGTCTTAAGTCAAATCTATTATAATGGTGGGTTTAGCTTAGAATTTGATAAGCATGAATGTTCCTATGAGATTTTTAAAAAATTTACGGAATTTAAAAATAAATTATTTAGCATAACATACTAATTTGTAAATAGATAGTTCTAAAAAGGAATTCTTTATTTTCATATTAAAGTGAAAACGTTTATTCATATTTTTAAATGAAAAAAACTAAATATAATTATATCATGCTTATCTCACATCTTCAAGAGTTTGCCATTTTTTTAAAATGTAGAATGGTTGAGGGGTGAATTTCTCTGAATTATGATTATACTTTTAAAATCGTCTTATTAGGTGAAGCAGCAGTAGGAAAGACATCTTTTACTAAGAGATACTGTTATAATATCTTTTTAGCAAACGAAAAATTAACAGTAGGCGTTGATTTCCATGTTAAAACGGTAAATGTAAGGGAAAAAAAGATAAAATTACAGATTTGGGATATTGGGGGAGAGGAAAGGTTTAGATTTTTATTGCCGACTTATGTTTTAGGTGCAAATGCCGCTTTTTTATTATATGATATCACCCGTCCTCAAACTCTTGATAATATTCCTGAATGGATAAATATCGTCAGAAGAAAAGCAGGTTCTATTCCTATAATGCTTATAGGTGCCAAGTTAGATCTTGCAGATTCTCAAAGAAGGGTTCCAAGAGAATACGGGATACAAATATCTGAAAAATTTAATTTAGCTGCCTTTAGTGAAATTTCAAGTAAAGAGAATATTAATGTAAATAAATCTTTTGAAGTTTTAACCGAAATTACTTTAGAGCATACAGAAAGTTAGGTGATTTTATGGAAGAGGCTGACTTCTTAGTAACAAACCAACTTTTTGATTCTATTGGAATTGTTGAAAAGGGGATTGAGAGGATTTATCATTATCTTTTAGTTCATAAAAAAATAGAGAATCTTAAGGAGGTATGTGAGAAATTTGGTTTATCTCTTAAGAGAGGTTATAAAGTAGCCTCAGTTTTAAATGAATTAAATCTTGTTCAGATTTATGATCGCCCTATGAAAATTCATTTAAATCAACCTGTTGTTCCTATTTGGCAAGAATTGATAAATGCACGTATAGAAGAATTAAGAAATCAATTTATGGAGAAAAAAAATAGATGTGAATCTGCTTTTGAACAATTTATTAAAAAATATAATTTATCAGATGAACCTCAATCTGAACCCGTAGAATTTCTCAGTATTAATATAAATAATATTCCTGATCTTTTCTATGTATATACTTCTGGTAAAAGCTCTAGAATTGCTCTATCAATTCGGTATGATAATCCATTTATTTTAGAATTAAAGAAATATCTAAATAAGGAATTACCAAAAAATATTAAAGAACCCCTTATAAAATCTTTAATACAATTAAAAAATGAAATGCAGGATAAAGATATAAAAGTTATTTTTAGTAAAGAATATTTAGATTCAACAATAAATACTCAAGAATTTAAATTTTTAACGGAATTCATAGAATCTTTCTCGATTCAATTTAAAAATATAGAAGTTCGTGTTTTTGAACAAGGTTTTAGTAATTTTAGTTTAACTGATGATGAATTAATTCAGCCTTGTTTTGATCCTTCAAATATATTAATTGGTTTTTATATTTCGAGAAGTGATAAAATTTATCAAATCTTTTCGGATAAATTTAATGAAATTTTTAAGAATGCAAAACCGATTAATGAATTTCTTAAAAAAGTAAAATATAATGGATTAAAATCCTTATCTGACATTCAAGCGTTTATTTTAACCTTATTATAAAATTATTAATAAAAAAGAGTTTCAAATTTATTTTAATTTTTTCAGAATTAATTGGGTTAAATCAATCACCTCTATATTTGAATTAAGTTTATTTGCAGCATCTCTAAGATTTCTCTCGCAAAATGGACATGTACTTACTAGATATTTTGCTTTTGTTTCTTCAGCTTCCTTAATTCTAGCTTCAGCTATTTCAACGGCCCAATCCTTTAAACCTGATTTAACCCCTGCACCTGCTCCACAGCACCATGCATTATCACGATTACGCCCAATTTCTACAAATTTAATTCCGGGAATTGATTTTAAAACTTTTCTTGGCTCATCATAAATCCCCAAATGACGTCCTATATGGCACGGATCATGATAAGTTGCTATTTCTAAATCTCCTTT
>CAZVTX010000006.1:0-31931 GCA_964629395.1 uncultured archaeon | reverse complement strand
TAAAATTTTTTTTTCAATTAAAAATTTTAAAAATTTTTTGTATTTGAAAAAATAATATAAAAATTAAAAAAGTGTGAAAATTTAAAAAAAAAAACTAAAAAATAATTAATAACATTAATTTATTTTCTCATTTTGGTAAATTTACCAGAAGTTAATAATTCAATTGGTCTGAAATATTCTTTTCCGGTTTTATCTGCAAGATCATTAAGCATTTGAGCTGCTTTTTCATAATTTTTCCTGCCCCAACCGAAAGGACCAGGTGCATTCATTCCTGCCATGTTGGCATCATCAATAATTTTAAATCCAGTTGCAACTCCTTCTTCTAATATTCTACAACCTTCATTTAACATTATTGCAAGGGTATAATTTAAATCAAATATTCCTGCAGGTTCGGCTGCTTTAATCTTTTCTGCAATAGCATCTTTTCCTTGACTCCAGTCATAAAATCCTTTTCCACTTTTTTGCCCGAGTTCTTTCTTTTCATATAACTCCTTTATTACTGCTCCAGGTTCAAAATCTGGCGAAAGTGTTTCCTTATAGTAATTCATTACATGAAACATCGTATCAATCCCTACAAAATCAGTTAGCATGCAAGGAGGCATTGGCATTTTTCCTCCAGCATCAGCATCTAATCGTTCCCATGGGATACCCTTTTCTTTAGCCTGGTCAAAACACCAGCTTAAGTAGATTTGTACAGGAGCATTCATACGATTAACAATAAAACCTGGGCGATCTTTTAAGACCGGAGCAATATATCTCTGACCTCTTAAACATGGTAATGATTTTGCAACCTCCATTGCCTTATTGAAGGTGTCATCAGAAGTGTCAGCACCTCTAATTACTTCAATTAATCTCATAAGAGGAACCGGATTGAAAAAGTGCATACCGCAAACTCTATCGGGTGCTCCACTATCTTTTCCAATTTCAGTAATACTCATAGTAGAGGTGTTAGAAGCAAAAATGATATGAGATGGTCCATTTTCCATTATCGTCTTGCAAACATCTTTTTTAACATCCATTTTTTCAATAACTGCTTCGATTGCAAAATCACAATCTTTAATTGCCTCAGCTAGATTTGTTGATTTCTCTAATCTTCCCATGACATCTGCAGCTGTAACCCCTTCACCTAATTTACCTTTTGCTTCTAATTTTTTAATACCATCTTCGATCTTTGCAACTCCTTTATTTACGAATTCATCCTTAATATCAATCATAACAACATTATACCCTGCCATTAAAGCAACTTGTCCAATGCCCGACCCCATTAGTCCGGCTCCAACTACAGCAATTTTCTTTACATCTGCCATTTTTATCAGCCTAAATGTTTTTGAATTTTAATTTTTAATTATTTTTTTTAAAAGTGATATAATTTTATTAATTCGATTTTTTTTTTAACTTTTGACATTTAATGATTCAAATCAAAAAATTGTTGATCCGATTTAAAAATTTTATAATTCAAATTGTAGGATAAATACAAAATAAATAAAGAACTAAAAAATTTCTAAACAATAATGAAAATGCATTTATAGTAGTTTAATTTTATTTTTTTTAGATGAAAATTGGAAAGATTAGAAATATTGAAATTAAGCTTAATATCTCTACGCTTTTTATTATTGCGTTAATTGGATATTATGCGGCAACCACTTATTATTCTTTAAGTTCGGGTCATATTTCCCTTTTAGAGTTGTTCTTAGTCGGAATTATTAACGGAATTATATTAATGTTCTCAATATTTTTACATGAATTAATGCATTCTTTTGTAGCTCAACATTACGGAATAACCGTAAAAGAAATTGAATTACATTTATTTGGGGGCGTCTCAAGAATGCTAGAAGAGCCAAGGACCCCTAAAGCGGAATTCTATATTTCAGGTGTCGGGCCGTTAACAAGTTTGACAATTGGCTTAGCTTCTATACTGTTTAACTTTTTACCTCTGGGTTTTCCGAATTTTATAAGATTTACATTATTCTATTCCGGAATTTCAAATATAATTTTAGGATTGTTTAATTTAATTCCTGCATTTCCAATGGATGGCGGGCGGGTATTAAGGAGTATATTATGGAGAAAAAGGAATAATTTAATTTCTGCAACAAAAACTGCTTCTAATATTGGTGTCGCTTTTGGTTATTTCTTTATTGGATTAGGTTTTGTAGATATAATCATTTCGGGATTAATAAGTGGACTCTGGCTTGTTTTCATAGGTTTTTATATTATCTCGGCTGCCAGAGGTGCATTTACTCAATCTGTTTATGACTTTAAGTTATCAAATATTAATGCAAGGCAATTAACAAGAATTCCCCGGGTATTTATTCCTTATAATATGAGTCTTGAAGAAGCCGTTTTACGATATTTTATGCCTTATTCATACACTTATTTTCCGGTTATTGATGGCGGATTAATTGTAGGCATTGTTCATATAAATGATATAAGGAAAATTCCTGTATATATGCGGAATCGTGTAATTATCGGTGATATAATGAGACCTATTTCTTATTTTCCGATAGTTTCCGAAGAACAGAGCGGTAGAGATATTGTAAGAGTTTTAAATGAGATTAAAGAGGGTCCTCAGATACTTCTGGTCGAGGATGAGAACGATCGATTAATAGGTTTTATTAGTCTGGAAGATGTTCTCAGTTCCTTAAAATTTATTTAATATTACTTAATCTTCTATTCTCCTTTAAAAATTTTATAAGTTTAAAATCGTATTATTCTCTAATAAAATTAAAATAAATTAATAATCTAAAAATGAATTTGCAGGATAAAAATATATTTTTTATCGGCATAGGAGCAATTCTATGGGCCGCGATATTTGACGCAGTTAACGTCGTTATAGCCTCACACTTTTGACCTGTATGTGCATTCACATATATAGCAGGGCTTTTTATGATATATCATGGAAAAAAAGGGGAAAACCCGAACCTTATCGTATCGATAATTATTATAATCGGAGTCATTGCTTTTATAATTGCAGGAATGCTTGTTATGTCAATAATAAATGGTGTACCAATATTTTAAATCCGCTGGATGAATTCCGTAAAAAAAAATTAGTTGCGGGATGACAACCTCGCAAAGGTTGCGGATTAGGAAAAAATTAATAAGGTGTTATTTAAAATGGAAAAACCATTCGGAATAATATTATTCGGGATTTTATATATATTGTTAGGAATATTAGTAGTAATTGGATATATTTATTTACTAATAACAGATTGGTCCATAATCAAATTTACGTCATATAATGCTGTAGATGTAGTTTATAGTGCAAAAGCAGCAGAAATTGTCGGAAAATATGCTTTAGCCCCTTCTATTTTTGCAGGCGGTTTACTCGCAATTCCCGCAGGATTTTTCATATTATCGAATAATGCTGATCTTAAAAGAAGCGGCTATTACATTCTGCTTATAGCATCAATTTTCTGGGCACTATTATTGATTGGATTAATTGTTGTATTATATTTTCTCAGAGAAAAACCTAAAAATTATCTGTTAGCTTAAGAATTTTTTAAAATTATTTTATTATAATAACAATTTTTTTTAATAAAAAACAAATAAAAATACTATATTTTATTAAATTGAACCCATTTCTATTTAATAGTAGAAATTCGAGTTATTGGCAAATATTAATTTAAATTTGCGTGGTTACGTAAATGGTGGAGGATCTAATAAGAATTAGAGGCATAGGTCCGAAATCGGCTGAGAGATTGGTTAAAGCGGGAATAAAAAGCATCGAAGATTTAGCGGAAAGTAGGCCTGAAGAATTGGCATTCGTAAAAGGAATCGGAATATTAACAGCAAAAAAATTGATACAACAAGCAAAACATTTAATTACTTTTGAAAAAGGACTTACTATAGTACTTGACCATATTAAAAGAAATTTTGTTCAAACATGTCCTAAATGCGGCGGTGAAATGCAGAAAAAACTGATTATTTTAGGTCCTGAAAGGAGAATAAACGCTCGGCAATGTAAAATATGTAAATTTTATATGCCGAACTAATTTTGATATTATTATTTTGTTTTTAAATCAAGTTTTTCAATAATTTTTGTCAAAATCTCACTAGAGCTACCTTGAAGGAAAATATCTGCAAGATCATCCATCATTGTCGGATCTCTATTAATAAAGATAAGTTTTGCTCCGTTATTTTTTGCAATTCCCGGCATGAAATTTGCCGGACTCACCATTAATGAGGAGCCAACCATTAGAAAGCAATCTGCCTTTCTGCAAGCGTCCATCGCACCATTGAGCTCATCAGAGGGTAAGGGTTCCCCAAATAATATAACCCTCGGCTTTATGAATCCCCCGCATTCACATACAGGGTAAGGTTTAATTTTTGTATCAATCTCATCATATTCATATATCTTATTACATTTAATACACTCAAGCGTTCCGTATTCTCCATGTAATTGGAAAATTTTAGCTCCATATTTTCCGCTTCCTGCCTTTTGATGTAGCATATCAATGTTTTGCGTAATTACCGCTTTTACTTTCCCTGCCTTCTCTAATTCGGCTATTGCATAATGAGTTGGATTTGGCTTTGCACTTCCAACAATATCTTCAAGTTCTCGATGCATCTCCCAAAATTTAGAGGGATCCTGTAAAAAATAATAATAATCCGCATATATAGAAGGATCATAATGAGACCATAATCCCCCTTCGCTTCTAAAATCGGCTATACCTGACTCCGTAGAGCTCCCCGCACCTGTAAATACAACGATGTAATTAGAATTTTTTATAATATCTACAGCTTTCTCAAGCTTTTTTTCATCAACCATTCTAATTTAATATAATAACTTTAGATTTTAATAATTTTTCTCATTAATAGATTAAAAAAAAAATTTAGATTTTCTTCCTAAATAGAAATATATTTTTAGTAGAAAAACGAGATTAATATCCATAAATAGATTATTCCCAAAACAATATGTAATAAAGCAAATAGCCCTCCAATTTTTAGGAGCCTTTTATAGCTCATTTCATGAATATGGTTCTTTTTAGCAAATTCTAAAGTTATCATATCGCATGCAGCTCCTTGGGGTAAAAAATTTCCTCCAAGATTAATTCCTAAAATAAAAGCAATAAGTAGAGGTGTTGCAGCGAAGCCAACATTATTAATTAATACAGAAATTACGGGGATAAAAATTACTGTTACAGGAATATTATCTAAAAATGCGGAAAGCACGGATGTTATAATAAGAATTAAGATGCATACCAAAAATAAATCTTGGTGAGCAAGGTTTTCAACAACTCGCTCAATCATAGCAATAGTGCCATTTATTTCCATGCAGAAAACTAATACAAATAAGCATATAAAGAAAAAGACTAATTTATAATCTACTTTTGATAAATAAAAAGAAATTGCTGGACGCTTTTTTCCATCGGGATTTTCATGTGGATTAATGAAAGCAAACATTAATACTGCAAAGATTCCAACAAATAAGATTGAGGGAATTAAGAATAAAAGAACTATAAATACAATAAGACCAATTAAATTCTTTTTAAACACTTTGTCATCGATATGTTCTTCTAAAATAACTATCTCATGTTTATAAATATGAGATTCTTCCATAGGTTCTTCGTGTATTTTGCAATGCGGTAGCCAAATCTTTTCCATAGACTTTTTTAAAATAAATCTATCTAATAAAAATAGTGTAATTAAAGTAGTTACGATAAAATATGCTCCTAGATTTATTAAAAACCAAATTGTTGTTAATTGAAACACATTTGCAATAAGGATATTTTCAGATGAACCAAAAGGAGTCAAAGTAGATGCAATATTTATGCAAATTGTAATCCCCAATAGGAATGGCGTTGGGTTAATATGCATTTTCTGGCAAGTTCTTATTATCATCGGGATAAAAATGATTGCTACGGATACATCCTCAATAAAAGCTGCAATTAAGGTCGATATAAAGCAAATTAACCAAAAGAATTTTCTGGTATTTGTTTTAAATTTATTTGTAATTCTGAGAGCAATTTCTTCAAAAATTTTTTTATCTTCTAAAATTTCAACAATTGTAAAAACTGCTATTAAGAAAAAAATAACTTCCCATTGAATACTTAATATAATATTATCTAATGAAATATCATCGGGAAGAATAATAAAAGTAGCAACAACTGCAGCAAAACTACCTGCAACGCTGTAAGTAAGAAAGTCCGTTTTTGAATTAAAAAGTGAAATTATAACTACAATAAAGCAAATAATTACAAAAATCTGTAAGAACAATTAAAAACCCTCTAAATATTAATTTTATTTTTTCATAAATAAAAATACTTAGAAATTATAATATTTTCCGATATCTTCATATGAAAATATTCCGTAAGTCATCTTTTTTAAAACTTTTATAAATCTATTATACATTTTCCATGTAAATTTTGATTTTTTTTGACTTTGATAAATTTCTAGCCACTTAAATAATTTCTTTTTCTTATCATCATCAATATGAATTTCTATTTGTTTATCTTTTGAATCTTCCTTAAATTTTCCATAAGCAGGAATAAAGTAAACGAAAAATTCTACATCTTGAAGTTTTAATTCTTTTGCAGTCAAGATGACGATATTATAAGTTGCTTGATGATCTGGATGCTTGTTATTATTGCTTGGTAGAACAATTCTATCCACATTCATTAAAAGAGGTTTAACTTTTTCAACTGCTTCGCGAATATATTTTTCAGCCTCAGCATCGGGAAACTTTAAAAGATGTAAATTTTCGGACGGCAAGCCTAAAAATTTTATTGCCTTTTTTGCCTCATTTAACCGCATTTTTGCAACATCATCTTCTGTTATATTAGCAACTTCGGGAGCATAGGCATCTTTATCTCCCCTATAACATGCTCTTCCATCGGTAATCGTTATTACGTGTATTTCATGCCCTTCATTTATCCAGTTAAGTAAAATAGGTCCTGGACCAAATAATAAATCATCGGGATGCGGTTCAAATATAATTATCTTCATATAAGCGAATATCTTCTCTATGCTTTATTAATTTTATGATATAATAATCTATTTTGCCTATTTTTCTTGAATCTCTTTATATTTTGAAAAAGATACAAATAAAATAAGAATAAAACGTAGTAGATTATAATTATCGGCTTATTTAATAAAAAATAAATTGTAAAATTAAAAATAAAGTTATTTCTCAACCAGTTCGCAAATTTTATCAATTCCCTCTAAGGTTTTTTGTATAACCTCATCTGTATGCTGTATGCAGGTATAGAACCTCGAACCCGCAACGGATATAATGTTTTGATTGACCAAGGCGCAACCCAAATGTTCCATAAATTCTTTCCTTTCTTTAATTTGTGGACCTTGTTTGGGATCTGTTATGTCAATTCCAAAAACGCAAGAAGTATGGAAATGTACGGTTGCATTATAGTTGTATGAAAACCAAGGTAATCTGTATTTTTCGCATATTTCATTTATTCCGTTTGAGAGTTTAGTGGCTGCTTTTCCTGCTTTTTCAGTAGCATTCGTCTCTTCTACGAATTTAATTGCCCAATAAGCGGCTGCGCAAGTTAACGGATTAGCTGCAAGTGTACCCCCGCAATAAGCTCTTTTAGCACCAGCTCCGACACCCGCTGCTACTGTAGCCATTACATCGGCTCTACCTCCAAGTGCTGCGGCTGAAGGAAATCCATGTCCTACTATTTTTCCGAATACCGAAAGATCCGGAGTGTATCCAAAATATTTTTGACCGCCTCCCATATCTAATCTAAAAGCGCAAACGACTTCGTCTGAAATAAGTAAGGCACCATTTTCATGGCATAATTCTTCTACTTCTTTATTAAAGCCCGGTCTAACGGGAATTGCTCCTGATTCTCCGCCCATTGGTTCAATAATTACGGCAGCAACCCTTTTCTTTTCTTTGAATTTTTCTCTCAATGCATCAATATCATTCGGAGGAACTGAATCAATAAATTTATAAACTGGCTTCGGAATTCCGTGAGATTCCATTAATTTCGTGCCCGGAACATGCATATCATATACCAATTGATCACTCCATCCGTGATAGCTCCCGCCAATTTTAATTACATGTTTTCTACCCGTAAAAACTCTGGCGACCCTAATTGCAAGCATATCCGCTTCGGTCCCGCTCTGTAGCCATCTTATTCTTTCACATGAGGGGAAATGCTTTTGAAGAAGTTCTGCAGCTTTATATTCATATTCATTAGTAATCCCGTGGCAAGGACCAATTTCTTCAATTACCTGAACTACTTTTTCTATTAGAGGTTTATAATTATGTCCGAGAATAATTGGTCCTCCATCCATAAGATAATCCGTTAAAACGACATCATCTATGGTCTCCATATAACAATCCCATACACGCTTACTTTCCAGAGGAAAAGGAAAGTTAAAAGCAAGATTATGTTCAACGCCTCCGGGAATTACCTTTAAAGCTCTTTCAAAGGCTTGTTTTGATTTTGCATGAGTTTTTTCATACTGCTCAACCAAAGCCTTTAATGCTTCAGGTTTAAATCTTTTGATGGGATTATTTACTATATTTTTTATTTTTTCAACCTGTTCTTCATATTTCATATTTGTACTCATAATTTTTTCAACCAAATTTTTTAATTTTATTTCAATTTTTATGAATTTATGCCCCTACCGATTAGGAGCCCGTGAAATTGAAATATTTTGATATCATTTAAATTAACATTTTTCATATCGGAAAATAATTCATCTTCCGTGAAAATACGGTTATTTAAAGCAAGATTATACATCTGAATCAAATCATTCATGAAATAATTTTCGGTATATTTCATATTATCAATGGCAATTAGGATTATGTATGCATTCGGTTTACAAACACGTTTAACTTCTTCAAGTATTTCCTTCCTTGATAAACCGAAAAATTTTGGATTTTTTTTATAGACCGGTAATATTGCTCCATCAAAGAAATTTTCAGGCATTTTAATTTGTCTTTCTTTTGTCATTTCAATATATTCTACGTTTTTATCACCAAGTCTGGAATTTTCTCGATTAGATTGACTTTTTGAAAGGATATAAACTTTGTCCATGAATTTTAATAACAT
The DNA here is from genome assembly GCA_964629395.1 of uncultured archaeon. GTDB lineage: Archaea > Asgardarchaeota > Lokiarchaeia > Sigyniarchaeales > SOKP01 > CAZVTX01. The sequence continues at coordinate 22,911 of CAZVTX010000006.1, read as the reverse complement.
CTGGACAATTGATAGAACTTCGTATTCAGAGAACCAAACAGTTAAGACCTCCTCAAAATTACGTCCTTCTAAAACCTCTAAAAATTCATTGATAAAATCACGCCTATACTCGGGATAATCCATGACATTATTATTTATTAGAAATTTTAATAATAGTTTCGGCACATATTTAGTATAGGGTGTTGGCTCTATCGTTGCTTTCTTTCCTTTTTCCTTATTGTTAATTTTAAGTAAGCCTTTTTGCTCAAGGTTATTAAGGCTATTGTAAAAACTTGATGTGTGGTATCGTTTTTCTGTATTGATAACATTAAGAAATCGTCTTGAATATTCATCTTTTGCTTTAAATTTGCGATCTTCGGGAACCTCTTCTTTACTCTCAATGAATTGCTTTACCTCAGTATAAAGCATATGTCGAACAACGGGCTCATCATATCGAACTAAAAATTCAAGGGCTATAATCTCCGCTACAGATAAATCAGAGAAATCCGAGATATTATGATATTCTGCATATTTAAAGAAATCGTCCTTATCTTGGCTCATATTTTCACGGAAAAAATTCAATAAAATTTTTAAGATTATAAAATATTTCTTTTAATAAAAAAATTTTCAAAATTGAAACTTTTTTTTTCCCGTATTGAAAATATCTCTCATTATTTTAAATAATTATTTAATCTTATATTTCTATATATTATTTGAAATGTCAGATATCATTGAGTCTGATCCAGAAATTCTTGGAGGAAAACCCGTTATTAAGGGAACAAGAATACCAGTAGCATTAATTTATGAATTAATAAGTTTAAATTATTCTATAGATGATATTATAAAAGAATATCCACATTTAGATCGAAAAATTATTATAAAAGTATTGGAATTGGGGAAAGATGCATTAAATAATCTTTCAAAAGTAAATTTGGATAAAATATTAAATAAAGAGGCTTATTAAAATTTGAGATTTTTACTAAATGAAAATGTTCCTCTTTCTCTAAAAAATATTATTGAAAGTCTTGGATATGAAGTTATAACCTTAAAAGATGAAAATAAGCTTAGATTAAAAAATGGTCAAGTAGCAGAATTTGCAATAAAGAAAAATGCGACAATTATTACACTAGATTCCGATTTTTTGCATTTAAAAAATGAGATTCAATTAAAAAGTAAAATAATTTATGTTAAAGTTCATCCTAGAGATCCAAAAATTATTGGAAAAATTATTAAATTGAAAATACAAGACATAATTAAAAAATTGAATATGCCGGGAAAAGTAATTCTTACAATAGACGATATTAAATATGAGTTCTTTTAATTTCTATTTTTTAATTTAAAATATCTTTTAAAATTTTCAAAATTGAAACTTTTTTTTTCCCGTATTGAAAATATTTATATTCTCAAGATCATTACTAAATATAAATTTAATTCTATTTTAAAAATTAAAATATTGAAAAGTGAATAAAATGGAAGAACATATTCCTCCCGAATTTGATGATATTGATATAGAGAATTTATCAAAACCCAATGCTTTACCTGAAGATATTGATTATGAGAATCATATTATTTGCACTTATACTGCAATGCTTCCGAGAAAAATGGACGCTTTTTATATGACCCAAGCAATTTGTATCGAGCAATCCACCGGTACATTCGTACCTGTACCCCAAGAAACTCCCGAACAGCGCAGAAAACATGTAGCAAAAGTTATTGGTTTATGGTCTATTCCTGATTTTGAATATAATGGTGTTGAAGAACTTTTCGGCAACCCTAAAATGCGGCAATATATTGTCCAAATTGCATTTCCCTTAAACTTTAAACCGCAATTTCCTATGCTTTTTACGACTGTTTATGGGAATATATCCATGGGCGGCCCAATTAGAATGGTAGATATTAGGTTTCCGAAAGAATTCTTAAAAGAATTTAAAGGACCGAAATTTGGGGATGTTGGAATAAGAAAAATACTCGGCGTTAAAGATAGACCTTTACTTAATAATATGATCAAACCTTGTGTTTATTCTGATCCGAAAATTGGTGCCGAATTAGCTTATCAAGCAGCAGTAGGCGGTTGCGATGTTATTAAAGACGATGAATTAATTGCTGATGTTGATTTTAATCCTATTGTAGACAGAGTAGTTGCTTTTATGGAGGCTCTTGATAGAGCTGACTCTGAAAAGGGTGAAAAAACACTTTATACCGTAAATATTACGGATAGAGTAGAAAGAATGTTTGAGCTTGCCGATATTGTTCAAGAACATGGTGCTAATGCATTAATGGTCAATCATATTTCTGTTGGATATTCAGCAATGAGAAAATTAGCTGAAGATCCATCTGTAAAGGTGCCTATTCTCGGACATATGGATTTAGCAGGTGCATTTTATCAAGACCCTCTAAGCGGGATCTCCAGTCCTTTAATTCTCGGAAAATTTGGTAGATTGGCAGGGTGCGATACAATAGTGCATCCCGCTCCATACGGTAAAGCTCCAACAGCTGCAGATAGATTTAAGGAAACAGCACGACAAATGGTAATGCCAATGCGAAATGCTCCGCATATAAAAAGAACCTTACCTATGCCTTCTGGAGGTATTACACCTAGTTTAGTTGAAAAAACGGTTAAAGATCTTGGCTGGAATATTATGATTGGAAGCGGTGGCGGCATTCATGCGCATCCAGATGGCCCTATTGCCGGAGCTAAAGCTTTCAGACAAGCAATTGATGCTGCAATGAAAGGTATTCCTGTAAGAGAATATGCAAAAGAACATAAAGAGCTCGGACGTGCATTAGGCTTATTTGGTGTAGGTAAGAAAACTGAATTTACTTCGGTATAAAATAATTTTTTATTTTACATATTTTTTTATTATCTTTTTTAACTTTATGAGATTTGCTTATATTAATGATTAAGATAAAAATATTTCTTTTTTCATAAAATGGGCAGAATATCTCTTTAATAATCTAATTATAAGAAAAATTCTAAATATATTTTAATGATTTTTTTTTATTATTAAATACATTTAGATTTAAATTATAATTAACTTGAAAGAGATGACGAATATGGAAGAGAAATATATTTTAGCAATAGATCACGGGACTTCGGGTCCAAAAACGGCCATAGTCTCTACTACTGGAAAGGTTATTGATTGGGTCTTTAAGGAGGTCCCCTTACTATTACCTGAGGCAGGTGCAGCGGAACAAAACCCGGATGATTGGTGGAATGGTTTTTTAGAGGGTGCAAAAGAATTAATTAATAAAGGGAGTGTTCCAACAGAAGATATAGTCGCTGTTGTTAATACATCTCAATGGAGTGGAACTGTACCTGTTGATGAGAACGGAAATCATTTAATGAATTGTATTATATGGATGGATACTCGCGGTGCCAAGCAAATGAAAGACTTCCATAAGAGTTTATTACAAGTTTCGGGATATTCTTTAACAAAAATATTAAAATGGATTAAAATCACGGGTGGAGGACCCTCTCTAAGCGGAAAAGATCCTATAGCTCATATTTTATGGTTGAAAGAAAATAAACCAGAGATATATGAAAAAACCTATAAATTTTTAGAACCTCAAGATTTCATGAATTTAAAATTAACCGGTAAGTTTGCCACTTCTGAGGCAACAATACATATTCATTGGATTACAGATATTCGAGATATCAATAATATTCAATATTCTAAGAAATTATTAAAAAAACTTAAAGTAGATCCGGATAAATTTCCGGAAATTAAGAAAACTACGGATATTTTAGGTACTATTACCGATGAGGTATCTAAAGAGTTAGGTTTAAGTAAGGACACTAAAGTAGTTATGGGTGCTCCTGATCTTCATACAGCAACGATAGGTTCCGGAGCTGTTGGTATGTATGAGGGTCATTTTTGCATAGGAACTTCCGATTGGTTGATATGTCATGTGCCTTATAAGAAAACAGATATATTTCATAATATGGCGAGTGCTCCTTCGGGGATTCCCGGACGATACATGATAATCAATGAACAAGAAATTGCAGGAGGGGCTTTATCTTATCTGAGAGATAATATTCTATATCATAAAGATGAATTATTACAAGAGGAACAAGTTCCTGATGTATATAAAATCTTCGACAAAATCGTCGAAAAAACACCTCCTGGTGCAAATAAATTAATTTTTACACCATGGCTATTTGGCGAACGATCACCCGTGGATGATCATGTAATTCGAGGAGGACTCTATAATATTTCATTAGATACAACGCGTGAACATCTGATAAGAGCAATATTCGAAGGAGTTGCTTTTAATGTAAGATGGCTCTTATATTACGTAGAAAAATTTATCGAAAAATGGGTAAAAAAAGAAAAACCGGAACAAATTAAAGATGGTAAGATTATTCCCGAATTGAGTATTATTGGAGGCGGCGCTAATAGTAGAATTTGGTGCCAAATTTTCGCTGATATATTAGATCGAAAGGTAAAACAGGTAAAAGATCCGATTCAAGTAAATGCGCGAGGTGCTGCATTCATCGCTTCCGTTGCTTTAGGCTATATTGATTGGGATGATATTCCAAAATATACGGAATATGCTGAAATTTTTGAACCCAATCCAGAAAATAGAGAATTGTACGATAAGATGTTTGAAGAGTTTATAAGAATTTACAAAACAACACGAAAAATCTATAAGCGACTGAATAATTTTTAAATTTTTTCTATTTTTTAATATCTTATGAAATATATTTTAGCTCTTGATTTAGGAACCTCTGGAAGCAAAGCAGCAATTGTTTCTACAGAAGGAGATGTTTTAGATTTTGAGTTTGAGGAGGTTCCACTTCATCTTCCATCACCTGGTGCTGCGGAGCAGAGTCCTGAGGATTGGTGGAAGGCAATTAAAAATACAATTAATCGATTAATTGATAAAAATTTAGTAAATGTTGATGATATTATCGGTTTTTGTAATACAAGTCAATGGAGCGGGACTGTTGCTGTTGATAAAGACGGTAATTTTTTAATGAACGCAATTATCTGGATGGATACTCGTGGAGCGCTTTATATTAAAAAACTTAATAAGGGAATACTTAAGATTTCAGGTTATAATGTTAGAAAGATGTATAAATTTTTAAAAATTACCGGGGGGGGCCCAACTTTAAGCGGGAAAGACTCTATAGCTCATATCCTTTGGTTAAAAAATGAAAGACCTGATATTTATGAAAATACTTATAAATTTCTAGAGGTTCAAGACTATATAAATTATCTTATGACAGGAGAGTTTGCAGCATCTACAGTTTCGATACAATTACATTGGATTACAGATAATAGAGATATTAATAATATTGTTTACCATGATGGATTAATAAAAGCTCTTAAACTTAATAAATCTCAATTTCCTAAATTATTGAAATCAACGGAAATTCTGGGAAATATTAAAAAGGAAATTGCTGATGAATTGGGATTAAATAAAGAAACTAAAGTGATTATGGGTGCACCTGATGTACCTGCAGCAGCAATTGGTTCGGGTGCTGTCCGTGATTTTGAAGGACATATTTATATTGGCACATCTTCTTGGTGCGTTTGCCATGTTCCTTTTAAAAAAACAGATGTATTTCATAATATGGGGACATTACCTTCAGCTATTCCCGGCAGATATCTATTTACAAATGAGCAGGAAATTGCAGGAGGTTGCCTCACTTTTTTAAGAGATAAGATTTTATATCACAAAGATGAGCTATTACTTGAAGAGAAAGCTCCTGATGTATATAAAATATTCGATAAAATTGTTGAGAATGTCCGACCTGGAAGTAATAAATTAATTTTTACACCTTGGTTATACGGAGAGCGATCCCCGGTGGATGATCACACAATTAGAGGTGGATTATATAATATCTCTTTAGATACTTCACGTGAACATTTGATTAGAGCCGTTTTTGAAGGTGTTGCTTATAATTCTAGATGGATTTGTCAATATGTTGAGAAAAACATTGGAAGAGAATTAAATCCTATAAATCTAATTGGTGGAGGCGCAAAAAGTGATATATGGTGCCAAATTTATGCAGATATACTTAATAGAACAATAAGACAGGTAAAAGACCCAATCCAGGCAAATGTTCGCGGTGCGGCTTTTATCGCTTCTGTTGGCTTAGGTTTAATGGATTTTAATGATATACCTAAATATATTAAATATAATAATATTTACAAACCTAATCCTGAAAATCGAAAAATATATGATGAGCTTTTCGATGAATTTGTAAACATATATAAAAATAATCGGAATATGTATCGAAGATTAAATAGATTTAGTCATTAACCTCTTATCGGCTTTCCTTTTCTTATTCTTTTAAGATCTTCTTCAATTAATTCATCTATTAAAATTGCTCCTGTAAGAGATCGTGGAAATTTGCGTACAACTTCAATGTATTTTGGACATTTATAATCTACTAAATGTTGTTTACACCATTCTTTTAATTTTGAGGCGTCATATGTCTTTTTTTTACCGTGTTTCTTTACAGTCTCAATTATATAATTAATATTTATATTTTTTTTAACTGTAATCCATGCTTTTACAGCCTCTCCTGTTTCTTCATCAGGCAATCCCGCAACAACTGCCTCCTCAACAATATCATGATGTTTTAATAAATTTTCTATTTCCTTAGGATATACCGAATTTCCGGAAACCTTTATTAATGATTTCTTGCGATCAATAATTTTACAAAATCCATGTTTATCCATATAACCTATATCTCCAGTGAGCATCCATCTTTTCCCATTCCACATCTTGATATTTTGTTCTTCTAATTCTTCTTGATTAAGATAACCAAGCATCACTTGTGGTCCTGCAACACATATTTCTCCTGGGTAATTCTTGCCAAATTTATTATTTTTGAGTGTTCCATCACATATAGGTCCCGCTTCAAAATTATCAGGATCAAATATAGCCCATTCAGTACCTGGTAAAGGTAATCCGATTTTTCCCGGTTTATATAACCCCCAATAGGGATCAATACTTACGACAGGAGAAGTTTCTGTTAACCCATAGCCTACTCTAATGGGGCAGAATATTTCTTCAAAGCCTAACCTTACTTCCTCTCTTAGAGGACCTGCACCTTGATTTGCATATGTTAATTTCTTCCAAATGTCGTATTTTTTACTAAATTCTCTGTATCCCATTTTTCTAACAAATTCTGTAAGACGTTTAAAAAGAACCTCAACACCGGTGTAAATCATTCCTTCTGGAGCATCAATCTTATTTACGATCTCACATAACTCCTTTTCAGAGGGGACTTTAGGAAATAAAAGCATTTTCATTCCCAAAGTTAGGGATGTATTCATAATACAAGTCATGCCATAACTATGAAAAAGCGGAATTGTCCCAATATTGACCATTCCTGGCTTTAACCTTGTCCATGCTTTTAACATGTAAAGATTAGAAATAAGGTTAGCATGACTGAGCATTGCAACTTTCGGTAAGCCTGTAGTTCCTCCAGTCATTAAATAAACTGCAACATCATTCCATTCATCAATATTAACTTTTATTTCTTTAGCATCAGTTTTATTAATTTCTTCATCCATTTTATAATTTTTATGATGTCCATTTACATGAGATATCTTTTCACGAATGTCAGGAAATTTTTCTTTTAATTTTTCGCTAATATTATAATCTGCTTTAACGAAATCCAATAAATTTGAAAGTATCAGATGTTTTATCGTGGTATTATTTATTATCGTGTTTAATCCCATGTAATAGAACCCATCCATTAAAACCAATACTTTTGGTTTTGTTAAAGAAAATTCATGTAAATATTCACTTGGGCGATAATAAGGATTTACAGGAGCCGATATTGCACCTATATATAATATTCCCAAATATGCGATTACAAAATTAACCGAATTAGGCATACAAATGGCAACTACATCTCCCTTCCCAATTCCTAATCCTTTCAGAAATGTTCCAAATTTTTTTGCATAATTAACTAAATCTTTAAAAGAAATTTTCTCAATATAATCTTCTATTACGAATAAACAGGCACTCTCATCCCATAAATGATTTTTCTCTATTTGGTCTACAATTAAATTAAAAAGGGGTTGAATTTTTAAACCTTTAATCTTATAAAATTGTTTAGGAACTCCTTTGGGCCAAAAACCTCCTGTAAACCAGACTTTATTATCATCTACATGGAATTTTTTTAAATTCGTCATCTCATCTCTAAAAAATCTATTCTTATATCAAGTGGTATAATAAATTAAGGTTTTTTAAATTATTACTTATAGTTAAATAGAAAATCTAATAAAAAAAAGTAAACATATTTTATTTTTAACCTTTAATTTGTTTTCCCTTCTTAAGCTTTTCTAAATCCTTTTCTTGAAGCACCCTTCTCTGAACTTTACCCGTCATACTTACAGGTAATTTTCTTACGAACTCGATATATTTAGGCGATTTCCATTTTGCCATATTTTCCTGACACCATTTTTTCAATTCTTCAGCGGTTATATCCTTACCTCCTTTATATCCTTTTTTTAGTGTAACCCATGCTTTCACTGCTTCTCCGGTATGCTCATCTGGGAGTCCCGCTACGGCAACTTCATCTACCATAGGATGCATTCCCATAAGTTCTTCAACTTCTTTTGGAAATACAGAATGACCCGACACCTTAATTAATGATTTTTTCCGATCTCTTATCTCAACAAAACCATGTTCATCCATAAATCCAATATCCCCTGTAAGCAGCCATCTTTTTCCGCCCCACCATTTAAGATTATCCTCTTGCTCTTTTTGTTCACCCTTATACCCTTTCATTATTTGTGGGCCTGCTACGCAAATTTCACCTGTATATTCTATTCCAAAATTACCTCTCTCGGGTGTTCCATCGCATATAGGTCCCGCTTCAAAATTATCGGGGTCAAAAATAGCCCAATCTGTTCCGGGTAATGGTAATCCTAATTTTCCTGTTTTATATTTACCCCAGAATGGAGCAATGCTCACTACAGGAGAAGACTCCGTCAAGCCATATCCTACTCTAATTGGGCAAAACACTTCTTCCCAAGGTTCTCTTACATAGTCATGTAAAGGACCTGCACCGGAACAAGCATATTTAATCTTTTTCCATATATCATATTTCTTTTTAAATTCCTCTTTACCTATTGAATTCATGAAATCTGTCATTCTTTTAAAGAGCATCTCCACTCCTACATAAATTATACCTTCAGGAGCATCCAGTTTATTAATTGTTTCGCATAATTCTTCATCTGGTGGCGGTCTTGGAAATAAGAGCATTTGCATTCCTAAAGCTAAACCTCCATTCATGACACATGTCATTCCAAAACTGTGGAAAAAAGGAATTGTTCCTATTGTTATCATACCCGGTTTTAATTTTGTCCAAGGCTCAATCATCTTTAAATCTAAATATAGATTGGCATGCGTTAATGCGGCTGCCTTTGGCAAGCCTGTTGTTCCGCCTGTCATCAAATATACTGCAACATCCTCCCAAGGATCAATATCCACATCAAAATCACGTGGCTCCGTTTTATCCATAATATTTTTCATTCTATAAACTTTATAATGCTCTGTTTCATCTGGAACGCTATGTTGAAAGTCCGGAACTTTCTCACGAATCTTTGACATAATCTCTGGAGGCGCGGTAACAAAATCAAGCAAATTAGTTGAGATTACATGTTTAACTTTTGTTTTAGGTAATATATCTTTTGGTCCGGCAATATATAAAGCATCCATCATTACGAATACTTTTGCATCCGTAATGGTGAGAGTATGTAGTAATTCCATAGGTCTGTAAGTTGGATTAACTCCAGCAACAATGGCTCCAATTTGAAGTGTACCCATATAAGCTATAACGAAATTAATCGAATTCGGTAAATCAATTGCAACAACATCTCCTTTTCGGATTCCGCATTCATCATATAGAAAGGTAGCAAATTTTTTAGCATATTCCCATAATGTTTTAAGCTTAATTCTCTCAATATAAGGCCCCAAAACAAATAAGCATATATCCTTATCCCATAAATTAAATTTATTTGCCTGTTTTTCAAATCCTTTAGTTAAGGGTAATACTTCGATATCTTCTACTTCATATATTTGTTTTGGAACACCTTCAGGCCAATAACCCCCGGTAAACCAGACCTTATTCTCATCAACGTGAAATTCTTTTAATTTTTCGTTATAATCCGTCATTTAGTATCAATCCTTTTATTTTTTTAATTTTGAATTTTTTTGATTTTCTTCATTATTATTAAATTTTTGGTTTATCTTTAAACTTTTTTAATTTCTTTAATATTATGCTATTAATCTTTTATGAAGAAACTATTTTGGTTTTAAATATAGATAAACTTTTAGAACAGATTTGAGATTTTACACCTTTATTTTAAATTAAATTTGATAATTTAAGTCCTTATTCGTCATTAATTTAGAATTTAAAAGATTTTAAACAAGAATTTATTATGAAAAGAAATAAGAGAATTAGGATGTTATAATTCTTAAATAATAAATAATATTTATTATGCCCTTTAAAGAAAATCTAAAAGAAAAATTAAAAGATAAGCTTACTGATGAGGAACTAAATCTGCTTCCAAGGGGATTTCAAACTTTAGGAAATGTTATTATTTTAAAATTAAATAGAAAATTGATTTCAAAAAGCAAACTCATCGGACAAGCTTGCTTAGAGATATTACCCGGAGTAAAAGCAGTTTATTTAAATAGAGGTAAAATTAGCGGAACTTTCAGAGAGCCTGAAGGGATTGAATTTATTGCCGGCGAGGATAATCCCATTGTAATACATACTGAACACGGGATAAAATATAAATTTGATATTACAAAAATTATGTTTTCCAAAGGAAATATTAATGAGAGAAAATATTTAGCTTCTCTTGTAAAAGAAGGTGAAATTGTTGTTGATATGTTTGCAGGAATTGGATATTTCTCTTTACCAATTGCCAAACTCTCTAAAGCCGAAAAAATTTATAGTATCGAATTAAATCCGGTTGCGTATAATTTTTTTTTGGAAAATATTAAAATTAATAAATTAGAGGGTAAAATCGTTCCAATCTTAGGAGATAGTAATAAAGAAGTCTTAAAATTAAGTGAATCTGGGATTAAAGCTGACAGAGTTATAATGGGCGTTTTTCCGGCTCCTAAGGATTTTATAGAAAATGCTCTTACCTTAACCTCGGATAACGGAACTATTTTTCATTATGAAGGAGTTCGCAGTAAAGAAAATTATCTTGAGTTATATTCGGATTTTCAAGAAATTGCATCCAAAAAAGGTTATAAATGTGAGCTTTTAACCTATAGATTCGTTAAAAGTTATGGCCCTAATTTATTCCATATTGTTCTTGATATCCTTGTAAATAAATAAAAATCTAAAAATTTTTATAAAGAATTTGGTTTAAACTTTTTATATTTCTTTAAATCTATAATTATTTAAACGAGATACGAATAAATCTTAATTGTATAAATTGAATTTGAAATCAATAAAAAATATCGAAAGGATATGATTTGGAAATGGTTAAAAAAGCTTCAATAGGTTTGGATTATAGTCATAATAATAAATTAATATTAGAAGCGTCAAGTTTTGCCGATTTTACACAATTTTTATTTCATTCTGGATATAAGTTGGGAAAGATTCAAGCTGGATTTGATTCATTACAAAAATTAGAGACATATAAAGCAATTTTATTATCCACTCCAAATAATAAGAAATTAACCGAGCAAGAATTGGATATTTTAGAAGAATATGTTAGAAAAGGGGGTAGCCTACTTATTGTAAGCTCTAGTGGTGGTGATTTATTAAATAGGACAAATCTTAATGACCTAACAAGAAGATTTGGGTTTGAATTTAATCCTGATGAGGTTAATGATTCGGTTAATTATGTAAATATTCAAAAAAGACCTTTATTGGAAAAATTTAAACCTCATACAATTACGGAGCAAGTAAGTAAGGTTGTTTTTTCAAGTGCTTGCTCTCTTAATGTTCTTGATTTTATGTTTGAAGATGATGAAAATATTAAATTTGATATTTTAATTAAAGCAGGATTGAATTGTTGGCGTAAAGTTTATAACGGTAAAAAATGGGAAGAAGAAGATAGTCCTAAAATTCCTTTATTAGTTGCAATTCAATATTATGAAGGAAAGATTGTAGCTTTTGGATGCTTATCTATATTTTCTTCATTAGGGAGAGAATACGGATTCTCTGCTTTCGATAATGATGTTTTAATTGCAAATATTTTAAGATGGTTAACGACTAAAGGTGTTACAGAAGGTAAGGTTATTACGGTTAATCTGAACTTGGATCTATATTATTGGGCCAATTCTGTATTAGAAGACCAGAATTGGGAAAGTGTATCCGATATTATAAATGTAAGCCTTAAATATTTTAAGGATCATTATAAAGAAGCAATAGAAACTATTAAGAAAGAAAGAGAAGAGCGTTTAAAAGCCAGAAAAAGATATGAAAAAGAAAAAGAAGCAGAGCTTTCTGCGGAAGATAAAATTTTAGAAATGATCCCTGTGAGGAAAAAAGAAGATCTGGAAGAAATTATGAGTGCATTAGAAGATATAACGGGCGAAAAAATTGAATTATCAATAAATTTAGATGAGATTGAGGAAGAGCAAGAAGAAATTGAGAAGGAAGATAAAAAAGAGGATAAAGAATCAAAAGAAAAAACGGATGGAAAAATTAAAGATGAAAATATGAATATTGAGAATCTTTCTGAAAATATAGGGGAAAAAATAAGTTCTATTGAGGAAGAAATTAAATCTAATTTTACAGAAGCTATTGAAAAAGCAATTAACGATGAAGAATCACTTATAATGGATAGTGCACGTAAAGAAATTGAAAAAACCATCGAGAAAGAATTAGAAGCTGAAGATGCGGAAAAACTTCAAGAAGAATTAAAGAAAAAAATTGGAGAAGATATTGAAAAAGAAAAGCAAGAAATTAGAGCAAAAGCAGAGAAAATATTTGAAGAAGAAAAGCAAAAAATTATGGAAAAAGTAAAAGAAGAAATTGAAAAAACGGAGGATAAAGAATCAATAGATATTGATGCTATTATTGATAAAATCAAAAAAGATCTTGAAGAAAAGCGTGAAAAAATTCTTAAAAAGACAAGGGAAGAAATGGAACAAGAGAGACAGAGGCGTATTAAGCAAATAAAAGAACGAAAAATGAAAATTATTAAAGAAAATACCGAATTTTTAGAAGGAATTCTAGAAGCTGCAGATATTTTTTCTGCTCCTATTTTGGATTCCGATGATACGAAGGAAAATTCAGAAGATTCATCGAATGCTGAAGATTAATTAAATATTTTTAACCAAAAAATAGAAATAATCTTATTCTTTTTAATTCTTGATATATGAAAAAATTCTTATTTGTTTTAGGTTCAAATTGGCATCTTTCGATTGCAGAGCTTGATCATCTATTAAAATTCTCTCAATATAAAGGTAAAATCGTTGATTATTCAGCTAATATTGCGATTGTAGAATTTGATAAATTAACATCTCTTCATTTTTATATTAATGAGCTTGAAGAAATTCAATTCACCTTAGGTGGTTGCCAGAAAATAGCAGAAATATATGATTTTATTGATATCCATACTATTAAAGATGCTTTCCCTGAGAGAATGGAGAGAATTAAACTAATGAAAAAAGCCAGAAAGAGAATTATAGATATATTAAATCAAATTCTTGTCGGAAAAGGTAAAATCTTTCCTAAAGTATATGAAAGCATGTTTTTCGCTGTATCTATTTATCCTAATTTATTTGATGATAAATATTATTCAAAAATTCTTCTTAGACATTTGCTTCCCTTTTTAAATAAAGAAATAATGAATGTTTTAAAAGAAAAAGGTGCCGAAAAGTGTTTATATTATAAATACCCTGAAGAGAATATCCAAGCAGGTAATTTAAATCCTATTTTTCCACATCATTTAAAGAAATATAAATTATTTTCTCCAAACAGGGCAGAAATAATCTTCGGTTTTACCGAGGAGGGAATGTATATAGCGAGAACAATTACAGCAGATGACCCTAATTTTAAAAGAAAAATAGATGAGGAAAGACCTTATAAAGATTTTAAATCTTCAATTTCTCCGAAATTAGCTCTAACTATGTTAAATTTTTTAAATTTATATGAAAATCGTGAGAAAAAAACAATATTAGATCCATTTGTAGGAAATGGAACAATATTTCTATTAGCACTATTGCAGGATTTTGATGTCTACGGATGTGATATTGATCAAAATAAAGTAGATAATACTATTAGAAATGTTAATTGGTTATTGGAAGAACTTGAGCTCCCCATGATTCCGCTAATTAATGAAAGGATTAAAAAAATTGATGTCAGTAAATTATCATCTCATTTTAAAGCAGAATTTTTTGATGGAATTTGTACCGAACCTCCTTTAGGGCCATTCTTTATAAAAGAGAAACCATATTATATTGAAGCGAGAGAGATTGTTGAAAATGAATTAGAACCAATTTATAATCAATTATTCAGTGAAAGTTATAAAATATTAAAACCAAATGCTCGTATTTGTCTTGTATCGCCTGTTATCAGTACGATTGATGGAAAAGATGTACAAATTAATACGGAAAATATTGCAATATCGCATGGCTTTAAGCTTGAACCGATTTTAGATTTAAGACGTATTGTAAATAAATCTAATTTCAAATTAAGGTTTAATAAAAAGCATACGAAAAATTTAATGGATGCAAAGAGGGGTCAAATTGTTAAAAGAAAAATATTTGTATTTCGCAAAAAGTAATTGAGTGATTTTTATGGATTATGATGATGTTTTAAATAAAATTGAGAATATTTTAGAAGGAAATGCTCATCTTGATGAATTAGCACACCATACAAATGATCCTTTTAAAATTCTCATTTCTACAATTTTATCTGCCAGAACCAGAGATGAAAATACTAAAATTGCAACCGAAAAACTTTTCTCCAAATATAAGACGCCAAAACAGATTGCTGAAGCAGATATAGAAGATTTAGAATCTCTTATTAGAGCATCCGGATTCTATAGAGTAAAAGCTGCAAGAATTAAAGAAGTCTCCAAAATATTAGTTGAAAAATATGAAGGAAATGTTCCGGATGATTTTAAAGAATTGATTTCACTACCCGGCGTTGGCGCTAAAACTGCTAATTGTGTTTTAGTATATGCATTTAAACAACCTGCTATTCCTGTGGATACACATGTACATAGAATATCTAATCGTTTAGGCTGGGTAAAAACAAAGACTCCTGAACAAACTGAAGATGCTTTAAAAGATCTAATTCCTAAAAAACTGTGGATTAGATTGAATCATATTTTTGTTAAATTTGGACAGCAAATTTGTCTTCCTATATCACCAAAGTGTGATATTTGCCCCGTTAATGAAATTTGTCCAAAAGATTTTACGATGGAAAATGAACGCAAGAAAAAAACATCTAAAAAGAATAATTAATAATCGAAATCTTTATTTTTTCTATAAAAAAGCAGTCCAAGTATAATGCCTCCTATTAATCCGGTTAAATGTGCGATGACATTTATTCCCGGTGCGAATGATGCCAAAATGAAATAAAGAATATAAAAAAGACTTAAAATGAGTAAAGTTGGATCAAATCTCACATAAAGAATAAAAGCAGCACCAATTAAGCCAAAAATGGCACCTGACGCGCCCAAACTTATTGTATCTGAAGGTAAAAGTATCAATGTAAAAAAATTTCCAATAAATCCTGAAATAAAATAGATTAATAAATATTGAGTTTTAGATTTATAATTTATTTCTACTGCAGTACCAAAAATTAATAAGGCAATCATATTAGAAGCTAAATGAATAATATCCGCATGTAAAAACATTGATGTAAAAAGTCTCCAGTATTCACCATTTATAGTAATCTCGTAGTTTATCTGCGAAAAAAATAATACATAAGTATAACCCAAAAAGAGATTAATTGCTATGAAGCAGAGAATATTTATTAATAATAAAGATTTTGTTAAAGTGGCTTTTTTAATGCTATCGGCATCCAGAATAAACATTTTAATTATCTTGAAAAATTAATTCTTTTAATGAAAAATTATAATAAGTTGTGTTTGTATTAATTTTTTAAAATATTATAAGTTGATCGAAATTGGAGCGAGATAAAAATCTTGAGCTTAAAAAGAGGCGCCTTTTAGATAGTTTAGTAAGAAGGGGATATCTGGCTGACAAAAGACTCTATAAAGCATTTCTGGAGATCAATCTTGAAGATTTCATACCTAAAGAATATTTACAATTCAATAGATTATATGAGGACATCCCAAATTTATTTTATTTTAAAAATGAAGAAAATTTCAGAACAATTTCGGCGCCACATATGATTTCTATTATGATACAGGGATTAGCACTTGAAACTAACGATGATTTGCTTATACTTGGTGCAAAAAGTGGTTATATTGCCTGTTTAGCCCATAAACTTGCCCCAAAAGGGGAGATTATTATCTTAGAAGCAAATTCTGACATCGCTAAGATAACCTTGGATAATATAATAAAAATGGGATATGAAGATAGCATCTCTGTAATAGTGAAAAATCCATTAGAAGGTATGCCGGAATTAAGCCCATGGCAAAAAATATTAGTTACAGGCGCCATAACTCAAGATAGAATATTGCCGCTCCTTAGACAATTAGATCCTAATGAAGGTGTACTTTATGCTCCGATTGGTGAAGATTATATCCAGATATATACACAAATTTTAAGAATTAATAATGAATATTACGGAAAGAAACAATTACAGGTAAGATTTACACCTCTAATGACGCAGGTGGAATTAGATGAGCTTCAATTAATTACGGATTTAGATGAAGATGAAATTGAAATAAAAGATGACCCGAAAAAAGTTGAAGATACACTTAGTAAAATTACAATCAAATACACTTCAAATATTTTAGATGAAATAAAATTTGAGCCGCTTATTAAAGAAAATGTCCAAGAAGAAGATCGAAAAATGGTCATATTGCTTCTTAAAAATATTCAAAATAAATTAAAAAAGTTCAAAAAAGAAAATGATCTTGAAAAAGGTTTTGATTACATCGATGATATGGAAGAATTAATTGAAAATCTTATTAAATATAAAAATCTTTTTAATTTAAGGGTGAAAAAGATTCAAAATTTTCTCAATCAAATAATTTCACTTCATATTGTTAGAAGAGATTTGGAAAAAAAGGGTATTTCAGATAAATCTTTAATTGATAGAAAAATAGAATTACTTAATAATCAAATTTCAATATGTAATGAATTATATGACTTTCTCAACGATGAGATAAAACGCGCTCAGTCAATTTAATTGTCTAAAAAAACCATTTTTTAAAAATTTGAATTATGAAATATAAATATATTAAAGATACAATTGTCGCTCGTTTAGCCGGTACCGCAATTCATTTAAATGAAAGTGATGGTAAAAAAAGATCTCCCGCAATATCTTATAAAAAATATCGTGTATGGGGAATAAAAACACTAATTAATAATTTAATAGATGATATTTTTTACATTTTATATGAATATTTACCGGAAAATGAAAAAGATTTTTATCCTGAAGAAGATTTAAAAAAACCATTAGAAATCTTATGTAAAAGATATCAGATTTCTTACAATCGTTTAATTGATTTTATAGATAAAAGGAAAAAACCCTCAGTTATCTGGAATTCTTTAGATGATGACCAAAGAGCAATTTTTATGATAAATGCTTTTTTTGAGGCATTTGAAGAAAATCTCATTAATTCTTATTTTATAGCAATGAGTTTTGTAAAATTACTCAGTTTAAATTCACTGAAAGAGCCTAAATTGAAATACGACGATTTCTTTAAGGGAGATTTCGGGTTTGTTTTTAGAGCCAGAGGATATGCATATTTTTATTCAAAAATTTTATGTAATAATGGTTTTTCAAATGTAGTAAAACGTCTCAATAAAATCCTTTTAAAAGAATATGAAAATCTTTTTATTGATAAGGATCAAAATAATATTGATTTAAAAGAAAAATCATCAAGTTCTGAAGAGCTTTCTGAAGAAAAGAGATATGTTATTAGCATGTTAAAAGAAGGTAATTCCGAAGAAAAATTGAATGCCATAGAATTAATTTTAGAGCATCACATAATAGAAGCCGTTGATGAATTGGAATATTTATTAAAAGACAATGATGAGAATGTAATGAATGCGGCATTAGATGCCATTTTAAAATTAAAGGACTTAAGTTAAATGATAAAATTAGAATCGCAAGAAGATATTACTTCATTAATTTCGGAATTTTTTGAAAAAATTAATCTAAATACTTTGTTATATAATGATAATATCGCTAAAAATCCTTATTCTCTCATACATCCCGCATATATTCGATATATAGCGGGAAAGATTTTAAATAATTTCGAATATATGGATGAAGCGGTATCATTATTAGAGATACTATCTAAAGGTGCCTTAAACTCTCAAGAATATAGTGATGCGGGAGAATTTCTAATATTAAAACTTAAATGCGAGAGATATATTAAAGATACAAATATAAAATCTACTTATAAAAACGCCAAAAAGCTCTTTAAAAATCTAGCTCAACTTTATGATAATGATCCTTTTTACATTCACAGTCTAATAGATCTTGAAAAACTTGCAATTAAATTCGGAATACTGACATTAAATCAATCTAAAATGGAAAAATATTACCGGGAAGCTGCAAAAAGATATAAAAAAGAAGCAGATGGTATCCAGGATAAAGAATTAAAAATTGTAAAAATATTATCTTATTTTGAAGCATTACGATTTTTATTCAAAATTAAAAATCCAAAAATTGATGAGATTAAAGAGAGAAATAATATCGCAAATAGTTTAATTTATGAAATCTCTGAAGAAAAAAGGATAATTCAGAAAAAGCGTGCGAAAATGTCTCAATTTGCTAAATATCTCACTGAAATTAATATGGAATATACTCTAGGAAAAATTTATTACTTTCTAAAAGAAAATATTGAAACAAAACATTATTTTTTAAGTGCCTTTGAAAAATTAAATCATCTCTTTTCAAGAATTGATTTAAAATTCTTGATCCTGAAAAGTAAGGATTTGATTTTCCAAGATGATGAAGTTTATACAATATTTAATGTTGAAATTACTTCTAAGGAACTATATGAAGAACTTGTATTTCAATTGGAATTAATTGACCTTTTGGAACTTAAAAGAGAAATTCTAATAGATTTAAAAGATATTGGCGAAATTCAGGAAGATTTTAATGAACAATTAAAAAGTATATTTGATGATCTGAAAAATATTTATATTTATATAATTAATTTGCTTTTGACTGAAATAAAAAAATTTGAGCCCAATATAACAAAAGAAACGGAATTTTATTCCTTATGCATTTATTTTTTATATCAATATTATAAATTATTAAAAAATAAGAAATATTGATTATTTTTCCAAAAATTTTAAATTGCTTTTAGAAATTCAGGTAAATCAGCGGGCATTCTTGATGTTATCAA
This sequence comes from uncultured archaeon, assembly GCA_964629395.1. Taxonomy (GTDB): domain Archaea; phylum Asgardarchaeota; class Lokiarchaeia; order Sigyniarchaeales; family SOKP01; genus CAZVTX01. The sequence goes on along the minus strand of CAZVTX010000006.1, from coordinate 3,478 downwards.
ATTATTATCAATAACAACAGGTTTATCCTCAAATTCGACTCCTGCATTAATCATATCATCCTTTATTGCGTAATAACTCGTTGCTTTTCTACCTTTAACAACTTTTGCTGAAATTAAAACCCAACCTGCATGACAAATTGCCGCTACTAATTTTCCTTGCTTATTGATTTTTGCTACAAAATCCAGAATTTTTTTATTTCTTCTTAAATAATCAGGATTATTAGTTCCACCAGGAATAACGATACCTTCAAAATCTTTTGGATCAGCATCGTCAATTTTTAAATCGGGCTTAAGAGGATAACCATTTTTTCCTTTAATCATTTCAGTATCTAAGCTAATAATAATTGATTCATATCCTGCTTCTTTTAATCGATAATAGGGATAAAGCAGTTCTGCATCTTCAAATCCATTGGTCGCTAAAATACCTATTTTCTTAGACATTCATTTTTCACCTTATAATTTTATTTTTTCAAAAAATCTCTAAAAAAATATAATGAAAATAACTAAAATAAATAATTCCAATTTAAAATTCCGATATATGTTATTAGAATTGCGAGTAATATCAAGAATGTATTATATGGTGGAGGAACTACTTTATTTGGCGTCTTTTCCATATACTTTTCATAGTTCTTTTTATATCTTGGCTTTAAAATCCGGGATTCTGCCATATTTGCTTCAAGATGAAGCATTACGAGAAATATCGGTGCAATTATCAAACCATAAAAAGAATCTAATGTAAAAACCAATGCTAAATAAAAAAGAGTCCAAACTAAAAGAATCGGATGTCTAACAATCTCATAAGGTCCTTTTGTATTAAAAGGATAATCACTTAATTTTTTATCTTTCTTTTTATTAATCTGAATTACACTATTACCCATTTTATAACAAATTATCAAAAAAATTACTCCGATTAAGAGAAACCATATCCAATACTCCCTAAAATAGCTTTTAGTTTCGAAAAATAAACTGAAAAAGCTGGAAGTCAAAATAGGAATTAAAAATATAGGAATTATCCATAATACAAAGATAATTTTATATAGCAATCGATTTTTTTTAGGTTTTTTAGAGTTTTTCCTAAAAATTATCATCCAACGTCCTAAAAACGCTAAAATTAATTCAAATGTTAGTATAATAGAAATAATCATAATTTCTTCGATCATTTTAAATCACTTTTATCGGATAATTACGATATTTTTTAAATGTACTAAGCATAGTATAATAATTTATATATGGAATTTCAGGAACTATTGAATTTCCTGAACTTAAAATATAACCCCCGTTGGGACCGCATATTTTAATCAACTTTTTTACATATTCTTTGATCTCCTTAATTTTTCCGTGAACTAACATCTCAATCGGAACATTGCCTTCGAGGCAGATTTTATCACCATATTGCTCTTTAAATTCGAAAATATCAATGTTAGCCGAAGCTTGAAGGGGATGTATTGAGTCAAAACATTCTATAATTCCTGTCATTAAAGGGCGAATATCTCCATCAGAATGGAATATCAATTTTGCCCCTCTTTTATGAACCGCTTTTGAAATTCTTTTATAAGAGGGTAAAAATAATTTATTAAAAAATCTAGGCGAAATAAATGGACCTGAATTATAAGCAAGGTCATCCCCAATCATAAAAATCTCAGAATTGGTCTCATCTAAAGCTTTTTTAATAAGTTCTAAAAAAAATTTTTCTCTATCGGAAATTATCTTTTTTAGAAAACTTTGATTTTTGATGAGAACCTTTGAAAAATATTCAATTCCTAATGCTAATGAAATTGAATCAAAAAGACCGTTAAAAATCCCGGGAACTACATATATCTTTTGTTCTTTATCAACTTTTTTTTTAATTGCTTTAAACATCATTAAACCTAAAAGTTGCTCAGAATCAAGTTTAGGAAATTTATCATATATTTCTTCTGACTGAATTGCACCTCCTATATAATAATTTCCGAAAGTACCTCCGATAGTTTTTAACTCATATATTGCACCAAATTCATTAATTAATTTATTGGGAGGAATATATTTAAAATACGAATATGGTCCTATGGGAAACACCCCTAAATCGACCCCTAAATAAGTATAAAAATCAAAATAATTCCTAATTACCTTTTTAACAACAAAAGATAGCGCTCCTGGTCGTTTAACAATTTTATTAATTAATTTATTTATTAAATTTGGAACTTTTTTTATTCTTCCCATAAAAGCTAAATATTGGTCCATATTTGAGTTTAATTCTTTTCCAAGATTCAATCTTTTGGCAAGACCAGGATTTTGAATTAAATTTTCATGATAAGGAATCTTATCGGGTTCTTCATGTTCTAATGTCGTTAAAATTCTCTCTCGGGCATTCATTATAAATAATTAATAAATAAATATTTAAAACAAATATTTTAATTGAGATTTATTATGCCATCAAATAAGAAAAATTTATTGAATTTTTATCGTTTTTTACTGATGTTTTTATTAATTGGGATTATATTTTATTTTGAGAATGAATTTAATCCAAATTCTTCAGATAAAGGTGATCTTAATATAAACCTTTTTTCAGATTCAAATATCATTAACTTTTCTGGTTATCGCTGGTATATTAGGGACACTGGTGGAGAAAAAGAAGGACCAGGCCCAAATTATTTTATAAATGATAATAAAAGTGTTTGGGTCGATGAAAATGGCTATTTACACTTAAAGATAAGAAAAATTAACGGGACATGGTATTGTGCGGAAATTTTCTCTGAAAAATCGTTCGGATATGGAATATATTCATTTGAAATGGAATCTGGATTTGAGGATTTGGATATTAATATAGTTGTCGGATTATTTGTTTATCTTGATGATAATAATGAAATTGACATTGAATTTTCCCGATGGGGACAAAAGAACTCCGATAATGCCCAATTTGTTGTGCAACCTTATTATCATTTTGGAAATTTGCACAGATTTAATATTGATCAAAAAGAGCAGGATTCCATTCATAAATTTCAGTGGTGCCAAAACTATATTAAATTCTGGTCGATTTGGTCAGAAGATTCCTCAATAATTCAAGAATGGGCTTATTTAGGATCTGATATACCAGAGTCCAGCACAGAGAAAGTTCATATAAATTTATGGCTAATAGATGGCTTGGCACCTTCAAATAACGCGGAAACAGAGGTAATTATTAAGAAATTTGAATTTAAAAATAACTCTTGTGAAAATCCTGTAATTATATTCTTAATATTTTATTGGTATGTAATAATAATATTAGTTGGGATTTCAATTATAATCTTGCTTCTTATTTTAAAGAGACAAAAAATTCATAAGAAGATAAGCGATAATACAATTTAGAAAGACCGGATTTAGCGAAATCCATAAAATTTATTAAGATTTCAATCAAAAATTTTTTAATTTTTGGAAAATTTAAAAAATCATAAGATTTAGAATTAAATTTACCGATAAAAGTTTATGCCCGAGATTATCCCTTTTAGAAGCTATTATTACC
>CAZVTX010000005.1:0-31993 GCA_964629395.1 uncultured archaeon | reverse complement strand
TTTAGGACCTTCTCCAATTAAACTTGAAAAGAATAATGACCTTATTAATAAAATCAAGGCTATGGAACTTGCAGCAATAAGTTATAGAATGAGAGCCTTAGTAGGGAGAGAAAGAGCTTTAATTGAGAATGAAAATGTTTATGGAGAGAAAGTTCCTAAGGAAAAATTTGATGATATCTTTAATCAAGCAGTATACGATGAATATCAAAGACATCGAATACTTTTAGCGCTCGAAAAGGATGCTAAATCCATTAAAGACCTTGCAATTGAATTGGATATTGACCCTAGTGAAATTCTCGAACATATTCTAATATTGAGAAATAGAAATCAAGTAGCGATGGATGATATTGTAAATAATACTCCAATTTATATTAATGTGGTGAACTTATAATATGAGTAAAATAGGAGCGGTTTTAATTGTAGGTGCGGGCATTGGAGGTTGTCAAGCAGCTTTAGATTTGGCAGATGCTGGTTATAGGGTTTATTTAATTGAATCTACAACCAGCATCGGGGGCGTTATGGCTCAGCTTGATAAAACATTCCCTACAAATGATTGTGCCATGTGTATAGTTTCTCCTAAATTAGTCGAGACTGGACGTCATAATAATATAGATTTACATATTAATAGTAAAATATTAGAAGTCTCAGGAGAAGCGGGCAATTTTAAGGTTAAAATATTAAAGAAATCTCTCTATGTGAATCCTGATAAATGTACAGGCTGTGGCGTATGCGGACAGAAATGTCCCGTAGAAGCAATTGATGTGTTTAATGAAGGTTTAGCAAAAACTAAAGCAACATCAGTTAAATATCCGCAAGCTGTCCCGCTTGTCTATGCAATAAATAGAGATTATTGCATTGGTTGCGGTGTATGCGAAGGCGTTTGTAAAGCAGGAGCAGTTGAATATGACCAAAAAGATCAAGAATTAGAATTAAATGTAGGTGCAATAATATTAGCTCCTGGTTTTGATGAGTTTGATCCTTCTGTAATGAAACGATTTGGATATGGGAAATATAAAAATGTTGTTACAAGCATTGAATTTGAGCGAATATTAAGTGCTAGTGGTCCTTATGCAGGAAAGATTTTACGCCCTTCAGATGGAGATGTCCCGGTAAAAATCGGATTTTTACAATGTATAGGATCGAGAGATTTTCGTGAGGGGCAACCTTATTGTTCCTCAGTATGTTGTATGTATACTGCTAAGGAGGCCGTAATCGCAAAAGAACACATGCATCAAGTCGAGCCTACAATTTTTACCATGGATATTAGAGCTTACGGTAAAGATTTTGAGAAATATATTGTTTCTGCTCAAAAAGAGCACGGAATAAGATACATTAGAAGCAGAATATCTTCTATTGAAGAAATTCCCGAAACTAAAGATTTAAAAGTAATTTATGAAGATGAGAAGGGAAATATAGTTGAAGAAATATTTAATATGATTGTTTTATCTGTAGGCTTAAATCCCCCTAAGGATGCTAAATATCTTGCCGAAACATTTGGAGTTGAATTGAATGAATTTGGATTTGTTAAAACGGATATCTTTAATCCCGTGCAAACAACAAGACCAGGAATTTTTGCTTGCGGAGTATTTACAGCTCCAAAAGATATTCCCGATACCGTTACCGAAGCAAGTGCAGCCGCTGGATGCGTTAACCAATTATTATATGAAGAATCAGGAAAATTAATCACCGAAAAAACATTACCTCCTGAAATTTATGTAAATGGTCAGCCACCGAGAATAGGAGTATTTATATGCCATTGCGGGATAAATATAGGCGGTTATGTGGATGTTCCAGAAGTGGTGAGATATGCTTCAACATTACCTAACGTTGTTTTAGCAGATCATAATCTATATACATGTTCAGCGGATACTCAAACAATTATTAAAGAAAAAATTAAGGAATATCATCTCAATAGAGTAGTTGTTGCGTCATGCACTCCAAGAACTCATGAACCTTTATTTCAAGAAACAATAAGAGAAGCAGGATTAAATAGATATTTATTTCAGATGGCAAATATAAGGGATCAATGTTCATGGGTTCATATGAATTTGCCTCTCGAAGCTACCGAAAAGGCAAAAGATCTCGTGAGAATGGCCGTAAATAAGGCAAGAAATATTCAACCTCTTGAACGTATAAAATTGAAAATAAACCCAAAAGCGCTTGTTATAGGTGGCGGGATTACGGGTATGGTCGCTGCACTGAATTTTGCAAATCAAGAATATGAAACTTATTTAATTGAGAGAGATAAGGAACTAGGAGGAAACGCAAAAAATATTTATACAACATTAGAAGGAGGAGATGTTCAGAACTTTTTAAAGAATCTTATAAGCCGTGTTATGAGTCATGAAAAAATTCGGGTTTACCGTCAAGCAGAGATATTAAGTTTAAGCGGTTATATTGGAAATTTTAAAACATCTATAGCTTATGGAGAGGATAAAAAAGTAGTTGATCTAGAACATGGTGTTATAATAGTTGCTACAGGGGCAAAGCCGTATAAGCCTAAAGAATTTCTAGCAGATAAAGATTTAAGAGTAATATCTCAATCTGAATTTGAATATATTCTACATAAAACTGAGGAAATAAAAGATAAGAAATCCATTGTGATGATTCAGTGTGTTGGATCCCGAAATGATGAACATCCTTATTGCAGTAAAGTTTGCTGCTCTGAAGCAATTAAAAATGCAATTGCTGCTAAAGAATTAAATCCAAATTTAGAAATTATAATACTTTTTAGGGACATTAGAACATACGGCTTTAAGGAAAAATATTATAGAAAAGCCCGTGAGATGGGTATTATTTTTATTAGATTTGATGAAAATGATCCACCAAAAGTTAGCTCAGAGGAAAATAATTTAATAATTAATGTAAAATCTCCAAAATTAGGAGAAATTACACTTTTTGCAGACTTATTAATATTGAGTGTAGGAATAGTGGCAGATGCTAAAGAAAATGAAGAGCTTGCAAAATTATTGAAGGTACCGTTAAATGAAGATAATTTCTTTTTAGAAGCTCATGTAAAACTTAGACCGGTAGATTTTGCCACGGAAGGGATATTTGTGGCAGGATTAGCCCATTATCCGAAAACGATTCCAGATTCGATTGCACAGGCTAATGCTACCGTTTCAAGAGCTTGTACAATTCTTACAAAGGATGAAATCGAAGCAGAAGGAAAAGTTGCATATGTAAATCCCGCCAGATGTTCTGGGTGTGGAATGTGTGTTGAGAATTGTGCGTATAATGCAATTGAATTAATTGAAGATAGGAGATATGGGATTGTAGCTTCTATTAATCAAGCTTTATGTAAAGGTTGCGGAGCATGTTCCGGAAATTGTAGGTGCTCCGCTATAGATGTTTTAGGTTTTACAAATGAACAAATATTTGCAATGATAACCGGGAGGTTATAAAAAAATGGTAGAATCAGTATCAGAAGTAAAACAGGAAGAGAAATGGGAGCCAAAAATTATTGCATTTTTATGTAATTGGTGTTCCTATGCAGGTGCAGATTTAGCAGGTGTAGGAAGAGTTCAATATCCGCCTTCTATTAGGATTGTTAGGGTACCCTGTAGCGGACGTTTAAACCCATTTTTTATTATTAAAAGTTTGGTAGATGGATGGGATGGCGTGATTGTTTCAGGTTGTCATCCAGGGGATTGTCATTATATAAGTGGTAATTTAGTAGCAAGAAGAAGATTTGCTATTCTGCACGACTTATTAGAAGCTTTTGGTATAGAACCAGGTAGAGTAAATTTTATGTGGGTTTCAGCTGCAGAAGGAGAGAGATTTGCCAAATTAGTATCAAAAGCCACTGAAATTGTTAGAAAATTAGGCCCAAATAAAAGATTTGAAAAAAAAATATGGTGATGCTTTTTGGATCATAAAAATATGTTATTAGGAGAAAATTTAGAAATAGAAAATGAAAAAATTGAAAAAACTCTAAGAGAAGCTGCTAAAAAATTATTTGCAGATAAAGAAGTCGATCTTATAATCGGATATGGAAAGGGAACTTTACCTCTAACCTCTACTCCGATATTTGTAAGGAATGAAAATGATATTGATAAATTGATATGGGATAATACGTGTTATTTAAATTTAGCAAAATATTTAATAAAACCTCCAAAAATAGAATCTCGCGAAAAAGATATTCCGCCGAAAATAGGGATTATCTCTAAAGGTTGTGTAGCAAGAGCAATTGTTCAATTAGCGGTAGAAAAACAGATAAACATAGATAATATCAAAATAATAGGGATAAATTGTAATGGTGTAATAAATAAAGCTAAAATCGAAGCCGTAATAGGGGATAAAGAAATTGAAAGTGTTAATTTTGAAGGAAATAAAATAATAATTAAAGGTACTAATTTTGAGGAAAAACTACAATATCAGGATTATATAAATGATATGTGTAAATTTTGTAAAATTAGAGCACCACCGATTTCAGAATCTCTTTCAAGAGTAATAGTGGGGGAATCACAGCCAAGTGTAAATTTGGATGATGATTTTTCAGATCTTGCCGAATATGAATCTAAAACTCCCGCAGAAAAATGGAATTATGTGAAAGATATAATTAAGAGTTGTACACGCTGTTATGCATGTAGGGAAGCATGCCCTTTCTGCTACTGTAATTTATGTTTTGTAGATCAGAATCTCCCCACATGGTTTGATAAAACATCAGATCTTTCGGATATCACCATTTTTCACATGGTTAGAGCCTTTCATTTAGCAGGAAGGTGTGTTGGATGCGGAGCTTGTCATAGTGTATGTCCTGTTGGAATAGATTTAAGTTTTATTACAAGAATTTTAGAAAAAATAGTCAAGGTAAGATTTGATTTTACTTCGGGAATAAATCTCGAGATAAAGCCTCCGATGATGACTTATCGGATGGATGATAAGGAAGATTTTATGATGGAAGAAATTTAAATTTTAAAGGTGTTGAAAAATGAATGAAAAAATATTATATAAAAAAGAATTACCAAAATTTTATGAAGAAATTGCTGATAAATATAATTTCTTCGCACCTGTTAAGGATAAGAATAATATCTATTTTAAGAAAATCGAAAATCCAGATGAGATATTATTAAATTATTTTAATTCGAAAATTCCGCCAAAAGAAATTTTATTTCCGAGAAATGAAATTCTCTTTAAGTATGAATATGAAGGAGATAAAGTAAAAATCATAAAACCCGATAATATTGAAGAGAAAAATGCTATATTCGGGATAAGACCATGTGATGCAAATAGTTTTAAAATATTAGAAAAGATATTTGCTTCGGGAAAGTTTAAAGACGATTTATTTTTAAAGAAAAAGGAAAACTCTTTACTAATAGCAATTGGCTGTAATAATCCGAAAAAAACATGTTTCTGCACATCTGTTTATGGAGGTCCCTTTAGAAAAGAGGATGTAGATCTTTTTCTAACCGATTTAGGAGATAAGTTTCTAATACAACCAATTAGCGAAAAAGGAAAAGAGATTTTAAATCCTATGAGATGGTTAACAGATGCAGGGGAAAAAGATCTCGAAACTGCTTTAGAATTAGCTAAACAAGCAGAATCCAAGATAAAAACGCAATTAAATTTAAAAGATATTGATAAAATAATGAAGAACATATTTAACCACGAGATTTGGAATGATATAAGCAGCAGCTGTTTAGGTTGCGGAACTTGTGCTTTTTTATGTCCTACCTGCCATTGTTTTGATGTGATTGATGAGCATGATCATTATAATAATAAAGGTGCGCGGATAAGAATTTGGGATACTTGTCAATTTTGTATATATACATTGCATACCAGCGGTCATAATCCTAGGCCAACCCAAATAGAACGATGTAGAAATCGAATCCTTCATAAATTTAGTTATATTCCCGAGAATTTTAACACAATTGGGTGTGTTGGTTGCGGACGATGTGTGCAATATTGTCCGGTAAATAATGATTTGAGATTGATAATTGAAAAAATAAGAGATTTACAAATTAAAGATAAAAAGGAGGAGATGATTGTTGTCTAATCCGTATATTCCTAAAATAACAAGAATTAAATCAATAATCTCTGAGAATAGAGTTAATGATATAAAAACTTTTGAATTGGAATTTGAAGATTCAAATGATTATGAAAATTTTAATTATATTCCGGGACAATTTGCGGAATTAAGCTTATTAGGGGAAGGAGAATGTCCAATTGGTATTGCATCTTCCCCAACTGAAAAAGGATCAATAAAATTTACAGTAAAAAAAATGGGAACAGTTACAACATCCCTTCATAATTGTGAGATAGGAGATATTGTTGGCGTTCGGGGACCATTAGGAAATGGATGGCCCATTGAAGATATGAAAGGTAAAAATATAATTGTAATAGGAGGGGGTTTTGCATTTTCTACGTTAAGATCACTTGTAACTTATATTTTACATGAAGATAATAGAGATAAATATAAAGAAATTACCGTTATTTATGGAAATAGAGATTCGGGAGAAGTATTATACAAAGATGATTTAGAGAATTGGAAAAAAAGAGATGACATAAAAGTTGTTTTAACAATCGATCGTCCCGAAGAAGGCTGGACGGAAAAAGTAGGCTTTGTAGCACCAATAGTAAAAGAAGTAGCTCCCAGTCCTGAAAATGCAGTTTGCATTGTATGTGGTCCTCCTATAATGATTAAAACTACAATTGCAGTCTTGGAAGAATTAAATTTTAAAGACGAGCAAATTCTTAATTCATTGGAAATGCGAATGAAGTGCGGAATAGGTAAATGCGGAAGATGTAATATTGGCAGTAAATATGTATGCGTCGATGGACCTGTCTTCTCTCTTGCCCAATTAAAAAAAATGCCTAATGAATATTAAGGTGAGAATAAAATGAGTGATGAATCAAGTATTCAGGAAGTTTTACCAAAATCTTTTGAAGATTTAATAAAAGAAGTCCATAATAATAATTTATGCGGACAATGTGGTGGTTGTGTTAGTTTTTGTTCTGCAGATGAAATTAGAGCTATTGAAATGAGTCCATCAGGACCTCCTAGATATGTTAATAAAGATAATTGTCTTCATTGTGGTATATGTTATCTTGTATGTCCTCAAACACATGTATTAAATGAAGAATTAAATGCAAAATATAACTATAAGATTCCAATTGGAAATTGGATAAGAATTGCATCAAGTAAAGCAACCTCTGATGAGATATGGCAAAGAGCAACGGATGGTGGCGTTGTTACATCAATTTTACTTTATCTTCTGGAAAAAAATTTAATAAATGGAGCACTTGTATGTAAGCAAAAGGGGCCTTTTAATCGTGAACCATTTTTTGCCTCTTCCAAAGAAGAACTAATTGAAGCGGCGGGCTCTCATTTTGACACATCACAACAGGTGGTCGGATTGGAAAAATATAATACATTTATACCAACTATCTCAAAATTAAAAAGAATAATGAGACCTGACCTTGTGAATATTGCAGTTGTGGGAACTCCTTGCCAAATACATTCTATAAGAAAAATGCAAGAATTGAGTATTATCCCCGCTCATATTGTAAAATATACTCTCGGCTTATTCTGTAATTTTAATTTTTCATTTTCGGAAAAAGAGCGTGAGGATATAGAGAAAAAATATCAATTTTCATTTGAAGAAATAGAAAGAATGAATATCCGGGAAAATTTAATTATTAATTTATATAATGGAAAAAAAATTATGATAGAATTTGATGAACTTAAGAATTATGCTCGCCCAGCTTGTTTTGGGTGTTTTGATTTCTCTAATGTTTATGCTGACATCTCTTTCGGCGGTTTAGGTTCTGGGGAAAAGTATACTACAGTTATTGTTAGAACAGAAATCGGAGATACAATATATAAGGGTGCTTTAAAAGAGAATTATATTGAAGAACCTATTGAGGGGAATACTTCTATTAAAAAATCAGAGATGCTGGCTAAGGTTATAAGTTTTAGTAAAAGAAAAATAGAACGTAATAAAGCAATAAGACAAATTTAGTTGAATTATTTTTTTATTCCTTATTTTTTATAAAAAATAAAAAGAAAAAAATACATTAAATATAAAAAATCTTTTTTAGAAGCATCTATGGATAACTTGTGGTCCCATTTCTTTATATTCTCTGCGGGTTACCCACATTCTGTGGAAAGTTTTAAGTGAAGCAAGAATTGAGCCTCCAATCCATACAGAATACATACGTTCTGGAGGAGCAATAATCTTTACATCTACACTTTCAGGAATTTGTTCTTTAATTTCTTTTGTTAATCGTTCTTTAATACCGGGGAACATTGTAGATCCTCCGGAAAGAACGATATTTCCGTAAAGATCTCTTCTAAGGTCAACATCACATTCAGAGATAGCTCCAACAATAACATCATCAAGAGGTTCTAATTCTTTACCAATTACACTTGGATTAAAGAAGCATTCCGGAGCTAAGAAACGCTCTACGCCTACCGTGATTGTCTCGCCGTCAGGAAGCATGTAGCTCTTTTCCATTCCTGCAACTTTTTTAGAAAGCATCATTTCTTTTTCGGGATCTAAAGCAACATAGCATAATTTTTCTTTAATATCTCTAACGATTTCTTTTTCTGCAGAAGTCGTGAAAGAATAACCTTTTTGCCTAAGAAGTCTCTGTAAATAGTTTGTAATATCCCTTCCTGCTAGGTCTATTCTCTGAATGGCGTGGCTTAAGGCAAATCCCTCGAAGATTGGTACTACGTGGGATACACCATCACCAATATCTATAACGCACCCCGTAGTACGACCAGATGCATATAAAGATAATACTGCCTGCATTGCTACATATAAGGCAGGGACATTAAAAGTTTCAAACATGATTTCGGCCATTTTTTCACGATTAGGTCTTGGATTTAAAGGAGCCTCTGTTAATAATACAGGATGTTCACTAGGATCAATACGAAGATCCGTGTAAAAAGTATAATGCCAAATCTTTTCCATTGCTGTCCAGTCTTCAATGATACCATGTTCTACGGGAAACATTAATTTAAGAACACCCTTTAATTGCATCGCTTCTTCTCCAATATAGTATTCACGGGTGTAGTGTTCTACATCAGTCATTATACTTTCATATTTTGGATAACCGATTAACGTCGGAAATACGCTACGTGGTTGATCTTCTCCCGCAAAGCCATTTTTAGAAATACCGGTACCGTTATCAACTACTAATGCTTTTGCATTTAAAAAAGACTCGTCTTCTCCCATTTTTTTTTTACCTATTTATTTTTTTTTTATATTATTTTTAAATAAATAACCTTATTTTTCGTAATAATAATATTGTAAATTGACTTTTTAAAGTTTTATAATTCGATAAATTGAGATATCAAAAAGATAGGGTCTTAAGTTAGGAATCTTATAACCAAATAGAATGCTTTATATATATGGGTCAGGATCTAGCTCAATGGGTATTTCTTTTTAATAAAAATGGTTTATTAAGCCTATATTTAAGACTTGGAAAATCTCGGAAGTCATCAAAATTAGAAGAATTAAAGATTAAAAAGATCCCAGATCCTTAAATAAAAATGTTTTTGACAATTTTTTTTCATGGATGGATTCTAGATTTCTTGAAGTCATTAAATATTATGGTTATATGGTTTTTTATAAAATATTATTATTTATACAAAGAATGCAAATATTTTTGCAATCTCAGATGTTTTATTTTTAATTGAATCAACAGCTTCATTAATTTCATTAATAATTTTATTTTGAATACTGAATTCAAGTGTCTCAAAATCGATTTTTAAGTTATCTCTCATAATATTTTGTAAAAGATCGAAAATAATATCAAAAACTTCACTTGAAAATATTTTTAATACAGAATTAAAGTAATTCTTAGTTTTTTCATCTGTTATCTCCTTTTTTTTCTCCTTTTTCTTAATTTGTCTATCTATTTGCTCTAACTCATCGGAATCTTGTTTTTCAACAATAATTATATGTTGTTTAACAGGAAAATGGTCAGGTAATATTCTTTTTGACTTTAATTCATGTAAAAGATTATATCCTTTTTCAGTAATTTTGAGATTAAACTGGGCTCCACCAGAACCTTTTTTTTTAATAGGTAACTTAAAAATATATCGTTCTTTTTCCAATTTTGACAGTAAGGCATAAAAATCTCGCTCCTCTTTCGTTAATGTTGGCGTATGTTTGATTTTAAGGAAATCTCTAATTTCGGGAGCTTGACAATGCGGATTATGCAAAATGTAATTTAATATTATTAACGTTTTAGCTATTTTTTCAAGATTCATAATTAGTCAAATTTAATATTTCTCAAGTTATAAATATCTTGTGGAAAATTTAGACTTAAAATTTTTGTATTCAATTGAACGTAAAGAAGCAAATAATTTTTTAAGAGAAATAATAGATTTTTCTAACAAATCAATAACTCGTTTTGAGGCAATAAAATTATTATATGATTTCGATGATAAAAATAATTTTAATTTTTTAGAAAATCTTTACCTCTCCGATGCTGATAGAGAGATAGCGCTTTATGCGGGTAATTTTATAAAAGAGAAATATCGATTTCATAAACGATATTTATCATTATTTAAATTTTGTCTATTAAAAATAAATGATTGGGAAAAACGTTTTATTGCACTAGAAGCGATAAATTCCCTTAATAATAAATCATCAAATCGATTAATTAAAGAGTTCATAAAAAATGAAATTTTTAGAAAATTTAAAGACAGAATAAATGAATTTCCACAAGAAATTTTCGATGATAATAATGTTAATTTATCGGACGCAATTTTAAATGCTTGCTTTCAGTTGATTCTATATGATTATTATACTAAAATTTGCGGCTATAACGCAACGATTAGGAATGGGAATATTATTCTTTTAGATTGTAGAGGATGCGGATTAAACACAATATCGGAAATCGTAGGATTAAGTAGACTAGCCAAATTAGAACATCTCTATCTTCAAAATAATCGAATTGAATCAATGAGAGGTGTAGAATATTTCAAAAATCTTAGAACTTTGAATTTATCTCAAAATAGAATAAAAAAAATAGAGGGATTAGATTCATTAAGTAAATTAATTGAAATTAATTTATCGGATAATAATATCGAAGTTATTGAAAATCTAAACCATTTAAAATTATTAAAAACCCTTGATTTAAAAAAAAATAAGATAAAAAAGATTGAAGGGCTCAATGGCTTAAAAAACTTAGAAAAGCTTGATTTAAGTCATAATTATATAGAAAATATTGAGGGATTGGATAATCTAGTCAGCTTAAAAAGGCTTAATCTCTCCTATAATAAAATAAAAGAAATATCGGGGTTAAATAATCTTGAAAATTTAAATTATATTCAATTAAATCAAAATAAAATTAATAAAATTCAAGGACTTGATAAATTAATATTTTTAAAAGGGCTAACATTAAATAATAACAAGATTGAAAGAATTCAAGGACTCGATAATCTTGAAAACCTTGTAAAATTAGAATTGTCCTCAAATAAGATTAAAAAAATAGAAGGCGTCAATAAATTGGTCAAATTGCAGGGTTTATTTCTTGACAATAATCAAATCGAGAAAATAGAGAATTTAGAAAATTTAAACGATCTCATTACATTATTTCTAAAAGATAATAATATCTCAGAATATAGAAAATTAAAATTGCCGAGTTTAAGATATCTTTTTCTAAATGAAAATCCTCTCACTCCTGAAAGTCGGAGGATTTACAATGAAAATACGCCGCGATTTCCTTAATTCTTATTTATAAATAAATTTAACATAATAATATAAAATAATTTTATCGAAAAATAAATTTAAAATGATTTAAAATGGAATATATAGAACAATTAAAACAAGCTGTTATTGAAGGAGATGAGGATCTAGCAGTTAAATTAACAAATGAAATTATTGAAAACGATATTGTTGTTGATATAAAGAAAACTTTAGAGACAATTGGCAAAAAATTTGTTATATTAGCCGGAAATATTCCAGCCACACGACTTCTTAGGGGAACACCTGAAGAGATTGAATTGATTACAAAAAAATGTAGAAAAGCCGCCGGAAATAACGGAAAATATGCTATTTGTCCCGGATGTGATTTAGCCCCAGGTACACCAAAAGAAAATATTATGGCATTTATAAAAGCGGCAAAAAAATATGGAAAATTTCCAATTAAAACAAATAATTAATTAATCATTTTTTTAAATAAGAATTATTTATATCGTTATAGATATATTTAAAAAACTCTGAATGTGTTATCTTAAAATATGTCGAAAATACAAGATTCATTTAAACCGCGTTTAATTAAAGAAGATGATTTATACGGAAAGCAAGGATATACATTACATTTAATTAAGCCAAATATTTACCAATTTAATTCTAAAGGCGCAGGTTGCCATGTTTACCTAATTATTGGTGAAGATTTAAATGTTTTAATTGATACGGGAATTATTACTAAATTTAATTCGTTGAATTATTTATTAACTACAGAAATAGGATTGACAATTGAGGATATTAATCTAATAATTAATACCCATGAACATTTTGATCATATTAGTTCTAATCCTTATTTTAAATGCGTTATAGCGGCACATCGCTGGGCAGCTACAAAAATACAGCATACTGATGAATTAATCCTAAAAGGAAAAAGATGGGGTGTAGATTTATCAGATCTTAAAGTTCATCTATGGTTAGAGGATAGAAATATTTTGGATTTAGGAAATGTCTTTTTAAAAATTGTTGAGACTCCGGGTCATACTTCAGGTTCAATTTGCATTTATGAACCTTTCAAACATTATATTTTTACAGGTGATACATTATTTAAAGGTGCAACTACTAATATCTATGAATCGGGTTCTATAAGTGAATATATAAATTCACTTCAAATCTTAAATACACTAAAAATAAAGAGTTTTTATCCCGGACACGGGCAGTGGGTTATTGGAGAAAACGAGGTAAAGAGAGAAATAGATGCTTCAATTTCAAATTCTCAGGTGGAATTGGAGAATTATATTGCCCGAATAAAAAGCAAATCACTTAAAGAACTGCGTGTTCCAAGTTCTTTATATGAAAGAAATGATGATTTATAATTTACGAAGTGCATTTTTCTCCACAATAGGAGCAATATTTTAATTTTTTCGGATAAAATTCACCGCAATGTTCACATTCTTGCATTTTATTCTTTAATATTTGTTTAGCTAAAGTTAAAAAAGCATCTTCTACATTTTCACCCGTTTTTGCACTTGTTTCTATTGGAGCTCCGCAACAATTAAATTGTTCGCTTAATTTTTTTGCCTTATCATATGAGATTTCTCTTTGATTTTTTAAATCGATTTTAGTTCCAATAATAAGTTTTTCAACACCTTCCTGATTGTTATCGATAATATCGACCCAATTTTTTAAATCTTCAATAGTTTTTTTATCGGTAGTATCATATAAAATGAGGGCACCTGCAGCACCGTTAACATAGGAGGGAAAAAGGTCTCTATATTTTTCTTCGCCTCCAAAATCCCATATATTTAAATCTACATCTATTTTGCCGTCAAGATTAATTCTTTTTCTTTTAAAAGCTACTCCGATCGTATCCATCATCTTTTCATTGAAAGTATTGTCACAAAATCTTGCGATGAGGGAACTTTTTCCCACATCCTTAGAACCCGCTAAAACGATTTTCCATTTAAGCATTTTCTTAAATCCCTTAAACCTTATAAATAAATGAATATGCACGAAAATTTCTATATTAATCAATTTACTTTATAAGTTTAAAAATCTTTGTTAAGAATAATTATGCAATAATTAAAAAAACAATTTTACTTTTCCGAAAATTTATTTAAATAATCATCAATCCAGAGATCCATTAAGACCTCATCGTAAAACCTTGAATTCATATAATACTGCCTTTTCCTCAACCCAACTATTTCAAATCCCATTTTTTTATATAGGTTAATAGCACGTTCATTATGAGAAAAACAACTGAGAATTAGTTTTTTTTTATTATTTACTTTCTTTGCTTCTCTAATAGCAAAATCAATAAGTTGCTTTCCTAAACCCATATTTCTATATTTTTTATTTATAATAATTCCCAATATTCCGACATGTTCACCTGCTTCCCATTCGGTATTTGTGATTTCGCATTGACCAATAATATTATTAGGGGGTTCTAAATTGAGATTATCTACCACCATACATAATTCCCCGTTTTTTTTTAAACTTTTATACCATGAAAATTTCTCATAATCGCTTAACACGGGTGTTAAAACGGGTAAATAAATGCCTTCCTCAACTACTTCATTAAAATTCCTCCAGATACCCTCCACATCTGCTTTTTTTAAATGTCTGATTACAACAGTTTCTCCGTTTTCCAGTTTGATTTTCTTTTTCATAATGGGAAAATAGAATGATATAAAATAAAACTATTTTCTTACTTCTCATTCTTCATTTTAAATTGTAGACTACAAATTTTTATAATTTAAGAAATAATTTTATATTCTATGGAGAAAAAGAATAACGAGCAAGGAGAAAATAAAAAGGAAAAGATAAAAGCCCTAATCGATCAAATGGCAAAAGACAAAAAAAAAGTAGTTGCTAAAGATTTAGTAGAATTAAAGCATGTAGAGACGAAAAAACAAGAAGTAAGCCAGGAAACTTTGGATCTTGCCCGAACTTTAAAAGAGAAATTGATTATACATGATGGATTTGAAGAATTGTCGAACGATGAGCTCACTATACTTGAAGCTTTCGGCGGGAAGCGATTGTTTTTAACCAGAATTGCTATTATCGTTAATCAGAGTAGGATTCCTTTAGGACTTGAGGGGTTTAAAAAAGCAGAATTAGAAAGTCTTTTGGAGGGCTTAATCAAGAAGGGATATGTTGAATCAGAAATGATTAATGATCAACGGGTTTATTATTTAACTGAACGCGGAAAATATAGAATTCAGTAAAAATATTAATCTTTTTTGAGAATTAATTTATTTATAGGGATATCTTGATATTCACCGTTAGGGTTTTCTCTTCTAATTGTTAGCGGTAATATTCCCGATTTTAATTCTAATTGGGCGATTTTTATAGGATCAATCATATTTTTTGGTTTTACAATAAGAATCGGTGCTCCAAAACTAATTTGAAGAGCTCTTGCACCCACAATTCTTGCTTTTTCATATCTTGTTAAGAAAATAGGACCAATCTTTATTTCTTTTCTTACTTCTTTATATTTTTTCCTTAATTCTCGAGATTCTAAGAAGCTAGACACGGTTTTCAAACCAAGAATAAGTTATTAAATAAGTTTAATAGTGGATAAGATAAAACTTTTTCGATTCTTAATATAATAAAAATTTTTAAAAAATGCGCGGAGGGGGATCTATTCCGCATAGAAGATATTTCTTGCGTTTGAACCCCCGACCTACACGGTTTGCTCCCTATTTCGGGTGTGAGCGTGTCGTTATAGCCGGGCTAAACCATCCGCGCATTTAATATTATAATATAATCTTTATTAATAACTTATTAATTTTATTTAAGAAAATAAGAATTTTTAATTTTCTTATAGAGCCTACTAATTTAAAAATATAAAAAACATCTTTCAAATAAAAAGAGAAATAAAATCAAAACGTCGGTGATTTCCGTATCTAAATCAAGTGAATACATCTCACATCCGTTAATAAAAGATAATACTGTTATTAGACGTCATTATCAAGAAAATATATTCGTTAATTGTCTTAATTATAATTGTTTAGTAGTTATTCCTACGGGTTTAGGTAAAACAATAATAGCTTTAATGTTAGCTGTTCATAGATTGACTACTAAGAAAGGTTCAAAGGTTTTTTTCTTAGCTCCAACAAAACCGCTTGTAGAGCAACATTATAATTCATTTCTCAAATTAACTAAAATACCCCCAGAAGAATTAAAATCAATTACGGGCAGTATACCTCCTTCTAAAAGAAAACAATTATGGGAAGAGACGACAATAGCATTTATTACACCTCAAGTTTTACAAAATGATATTATTTCCGGAATTTGTAATTTACGGGATGTTTCTCTTATCATTTTTGACGAGTGTCATAGAGCAGTCGGAGAGTATGCCTATTGTTTTATAGCAAAAAAATATATTGAATCTTCACGATATCCTCAAATTTTAGGGCTAACAGCAAGTCCAGGTTCAACAGAAGAGAAAATAAATGAAATAAAAGAAAATCTATTTATTAATCATATAGAAATCCGAACAGAGAAGGATTCTGATGTGCGACCTTATATTTATAATGTAGACAATCAATGGATTAAAGTTGATCTCCCAAAAGAGTTCCTGGAGATAAAAAAAATATTGGAAGAACAGTTAAAAGGTTATTATAAGTTTTTAAAGGAGATAGAAATTCTTACCTCATTTGATATAAGTAAAATAACGCGTAAGGATTTATTAAAGGCAAATAAGGCGATAAATAGTAAGATTTCCTATATTAACACTCCTGATTTAAAGGATAAATTTTTTAAGGCTAAAAAATTTGTTGCTAATGCTTTAAGGCTTTCACATATGTTAGAACTCATTGAAACGCAAGGTATTGTTGCATTGACAAAATATATTGAAAAAATAGAAGATCAGATAAAGCAAAACTCAGCCAATAAATCTTTAAAGGAATTATATTCTGAAAAATTTTTTAAAAAAATAAAGAATCTTTCAAATGTTATAATCTCTAATGGAATAATTCATCCTAAATTAGAAGTTCTTGATAAACTCCTAAGAAATCAAATAAAAGAAAATAAGAATTCCAGAATTCTTGTTTTTTGTCAATTTCGTGATACAGTAAATCAATTGGTTAATTATTTTAAAGATGATGAGTTAGTTAAAGGGCATAAATTCGTGGGCCAAGCAAAAAAAACCAGAGATAAGGGGCTAAGCCAAAAAGATCAAGTACGATTATTAGAAGAGTTTAGGGAGGGAATATATAATGTATTATTTGCAACAAGCGTAGCCGAGGAAGGATTAGATATTGCGGAATGTGATTTAGTAATTTTTTACGATGTTGTCCCTAGTGCAATTAGATCAATCCAGCGTAGGGGGCGGACGGGTAGAAAAAAAGAGGGTAAAGTATATATTTTGATGGCAAAAGGAACGAGAGATGAGGGATATTATTGGGCAGAAAAAGTAAAAGAAAGAAAAATGAAAGATAGTTTGATTAAAATGAAAATTATGGAGAATTCTACTAAATCTAATCAACCAAATCTTCTTGATTTTATCAATAAAAAAAATAATACTAAAAAAATAATTAAAAAAATTGCCGATGATGAAATTTCAAATAAAAAAGAAAAAGATAAGGAAGTATTTGAAAAAAAAAGTGAAAATTCGATACAATATACAATTGTCTGCGACACACGTGAAAGTGCTTCTCCTGTAATTAAAAATCTATCTTTATTAGGCATAAATATTGAATTAAAAAAACTTGCAGTCGGAGATTATATAATTTCCGAAAGAACCGCTATTGAGCGAAAAACTGCTAAAGATTTTGGAGATTCTCTAAAAGATGGACGTTTATTCAATGAATTATATTCATTAAAGGAAAATTATGAGAGACCGATTTTGATTTTAGAGGGAAACCCATTTTCAGAGGGAAATTTTAATGAAAATGCGTTATATGGTGCAATATCATCAATTATTCTAAATTTAGGAGTAATGATATATCGAACTTCAGATCCGAATGAAACTTCAAAATTTTTATACCATTTAGCAAAAAAAGAACAAGGAGAATATAAAAAAAGGATAAAATTAAGATCGGAAAAAGCCCCCCTCGAGATGTCAAGATTATTGGAATATATAATTTCAGGAATTCCTGGAGTTAATGCTTCAAGAGCAAAAAGTCTTTTAAGGGATTTAAAAACACTCCAAAACATTTTCAATTCTGATATCCCTGATTTATTAAATGTTGAAAATATTGGAAAAAAATTAGCTCAAGAGATCTATAAAATCTCCCGTTATAAATATAAAGAACAAGAATAATTAATTTTAATATGTTTTATAGCCGCAATATGTACATATACGTTGTTCAATCGGGTAAAAATTTCCGCAATGCGGACACTTTTTAAGAGAATTCCTAAGGATGGCTCTTCCGAGCATCTCAAAAGCAGCTTCTACATTTTGACCCGTTTTTGCAGAGGTACTAATAATTTCACCTTGAAAATTATACTGATTAAATATTTTCATTGCCTCTTCCTTTGTTACTTCTCTTTGATCCTCTAAATCAACTTTAGCTTCTACAAGAATTTTTGTTCTTGGAGGATTAGGCACATTATCAATAATTTCAATCCAATTATGAAGATCCTCAAGAGATTCTTTATTGGTTATATCATATAATAGCAAAACTCCAGAAGCACCGGACACATAAGATGGAAATAAGAGTCTAAATTTTTTTTCTCCTCCAAAATCCCATAAATTTAATAACAGATCTACAGATTTTCCATCTTCCGTATCAATTGTTAATTTTTTAGTTTCAAAATCTACTCCAATTGTAGATAATGTTGATTTATCGAATTTTCCGGTAGCATATCTTCTCAATAACGAAGTTTTTCCTACATTTTTAGCGCCAGCAACGATACATTTAAACTTAATCATATTGATAAACCTCTATAATTGAAAATATTAAACGAGTAAATTTAGCGTATAACTTATTTTTTTTACTTATTAATATTATGCTCATAATCGTTAAAAAATTTACTTACGCGATAATTTTAGATTTTCATTCAAATTATAAATCTTGAAATATTTAATAAAATAGCCAAAGAATTTGATGAGAGGATTTTTCATAATGAATTATAATTTTGAAGAGGATATTAATGATATCATTAAAAGACTTGAAAAAGACAAAATTTCCTTTAAAGGAAAAAATATATTAGTTACAGGAGGCGCCGGATTTTTAGGTTCTTGGGTTTGTGATGTCTTAATTAAGCAAGGAGCTTACGTTATTTGTATAGATAATTTATCTTCAGGTCGCTTTGAAAACATTAATCATCTAATGGATAATCCAAATTTTCGTTTTATAAATCATGATATTTCAGAACCGATCTATTTCGGTTTAACAAATCATCCTAATGGTGTATGTATTGGAGATATCACTAAACTTGATATTGTAATGCATATGGCAAGTAGAGCATCTCCTTTTGAATTTCAGAAATTTCCGATTGAAATTATTAAAAGTAATACATTAGGAACTATGAATGCATTAGAGATTGCTAAGGCTCATAACGCATTATTTTTTTATACAAGTACTTCAGAAGTTTATGGCAATCCACCTCCAGAAGCAGTACCTACTCCGGAAACATATTTCGGTCATGTCAATCCTGTTGGGCCAAGAAGCTGCTATGATGAATCTAAAAGAGCAGGAGAAGCTATTATAAAAGCTTATGAATTGCAGCACAATTTGAAAACTAAAATAGTAAGAATATTTAATACATCCGGACCGAGAATTAGACATGGGCCAGAGTTCGGGCGTGTTATTCCGAATTTTATCCACCAAGCGTTACATGATGAAGATGTAACTGTTTTTGGAGATGGTTCTCAAACTCGTTCTTTCACATATGTAACTGATGAGATAGAAGGGATCTTGAAAATAGTTCATTACAAACAAGCACTTGGAGAAGTAATAAATTTAGGGAATGATAAAGAATATACGATTTTAGAGTTAGCGAAGAAAATAATTGAATTGACTAATTCTAAATCAAAAATAGTTTTTAAACCATTACCTATAGATGACCCTATACGGAGAAGACCAGTATTAGAGAAAGCAAAAAAATTAATTAATTGGGAACCGACTACTTCATTAGAAGAAGGTCTAAAAAAAACAATTGCTTGGTTTAAAGATAATGAACAGACAGAATAAAAACAAAGAAAAAATAGAATTGGAGAAAAGTTATAAAGATTATAATAAAATAGTAAAAATTTCTTTAATACTCGGTATTGTTGTTGTCTCTGGTTTTATAATATATTATCTTCTAAATCCTGAACCAGGATATGTTCTTTTTGGAATTTTAAATGAAGATAAAAAGGCAGAAAATTATCCTACGGTGGCAAAAGCTAATGAGAGTATTTATTTCTATATTACAGTTGGAAATTACTTAGGCAGAGATTTTACTTTTCATTTAAAGATTTTAAAAGGAGATAATGAAACTAAACTTAAACCATCTGGGGCAGAAAATGCATATTTAGATTTCCAAACGGAAAATGTTAAATTAATTAATGGTGAAAATTGGACTTCTGAAAAATTATCAACATCATTTTCAGAAATAGGCGATAATCAAATATTAATTGTGGAATTATATGAGATTACTGATGATGGAAAGGAAAGTTTTTACGATATTTTATGGTTAAGGTTAAATATAACCAAATAAATGCTTAAATTGTTGAATTAAGCGGCACCAATAATTTTTATATTATCAATTTTTACATATGGAGCCCGATAAGCACCATATATTTTAAATTCTTTTGAAATTAAAGAGATATTTTTTAAAAGATCTAATAAATTTACAGCAAACATAGTTTCATTAAGCGGTTCTTTTATTTCACCTTTTTTTATAAGATTTCCGCGTAATATTAACCCAGAAAAATCACCTGTTGCAATATTAGGAGAATCTCCCGTAGAATCTAATAATATTCCTTCCGAAATATCGGTAATAATCTCATCTTTATTTGTTGTTCCCGGCTTTAATATAAAATTTGAAGTTCCTATAGATGGTAAAACATTATATGAACTCCTTGAAGCATTTCCTGTACTTTGTACTCCATCTTTCCCCGCCGTATAAGAATTATGCAACAATCGCTCAAATTTTCCCTTAGATATAATTTCTTTCTTCGTACAGGGAATACCTTCTCCATCAAAAATAGCAGAACCTGCAGCACCATCTATTAAACCATTATCTTCAATAGTTAGAATTTCTGAACCAATAAATTCATTTAAATATCCAACAAGAAATGTTCTTTTATATTGATATGCTTCTGCATTTACCGCTGAGGAAATAGGGCTCAAGATGAAATCAATTACTCCATTTGGAGTTAATATGATAGGGCATACCATGGATTTTATCTTAATTCTATTAAGATTTAATTTTGCATAATTAAGAGCATTTTTTGCAATTTCTTCGGCATTAATTTTATTTAAAGATCTTTCTGATTGCCAATCGTATCCCGTAGATATATCTTTTGTAATTTTGTCTTTAACTATAATAGTAGATACAACTGTACACATCGTATTCGCTTTAATTGCTTCTAAACCGTTGGTATTAAAAATAAATACTTTAGAATAACTTGCAGAAAAATTTGCAGATTGCGAGACGGCAAAATCATCTTTTTCGCAAATTTTTATCATCTCTTTAACATATTTTAAGGAATTTTCTAATTCAATATTCTTAATCTCAGCATCATATAATCCTTTTACATCCGGGTATTTAGATTCTTTTTGAGGTAAATCTTTAAAATCAGGATCTTCTGTCCCGTTTCTCATTAAGTTATATGCATTCTTAATCATTTTTTCAACATTTTTCCGAGTTAAAATATTAGTTATAGCGAACCCTAAAGAACCTCTATTATCAATCATTCTTATTGATACTCCACTATCTTCGCCGATTTCACTATGTTTCACGGAATTTTCTTCTACATCAATATTTATATATTTATTTTTCAGAAAAAATAATTCTGCGCATTTACAGTTAAATTTAGATTCAACTAATTTTAAACCATATTTCGCTAAAGATAATATATCCTCCTTATTTTTAGTATTCATTTTAATTTAACCCTCCCACTATTGTATTTTCAACACGAATATATGGACCACCATCACAAACACGCACACTCTGGCCCCCTTTTCCGCACATTCCATCACTAAAATTTATTTCTTTTCCTATGGCGGAAATACGATTTAATATCTCGAGAGTCATTCCTGAAAGTGCTACATCTCTCATTAATTCCTTTTTTTCTCCATTTATAATACTATATGAAAGCCTTGTTTTAAATTGAAAATTACCGGTTGCAGGATCCGTATAGCCATATTGAAAGTCCTCACAATATATCCCATTTTTAGTATCTTCAATCATTTCATCCAAGCTCCAATCTCCAGGTTCTAAGATTGTGATTCCCATTCTCACCTGAGGTTTAGAAGATGGTGAAGCTGCTCTACCATGTCCATTTGGTTCTTCACCCATTCTTGAAGCAGTTTCAAGAGAATGGAGGTAATTTTTAAAGATACCATTTTCTACTATAATTGTTTTTTGAGCAGGGATTCCCTCATCATCAATAAAATAGCTTCCAAAAAACTCATAAGGTAAACCATATTTTTTTCCTAAGCCCATTACGGGATTTTCAATAATATTTACATTATCAATAGCAACTTTTTCTCCAATTTTACCTTCTAATATACTTTCCTTATTTAAAATATGATCTGCCTCACATGCATGACCGAAAGCTTCATGAATAAAAGTACCCGTAAGTTTTGGATCCATTATAACAGTAAATTTTCCGCCTTTTGGAGATTTTGCATTTAATAATTCCACAGCGTCTTTAGCTGCCTTAATACTTAGATTATTTGCTTTTTCAGTTTCCATGATTTCAAAGCCTCCTAATCCCCCTATTGAATCTATTCCTCTCTGAATGATATTATTTTCTTTTGCATAAACAATTGAAAATAATCTTGTAAGTTCAATTTTTTGATAAATAAAACTCCCGTTAGAATTTAAAAATAAATCGTTATGAGCTCTATCAAAATATAACGTTCTTGTATTTTTAATATGTGGTGAGAATGATGCAGCATTTTTCTCATGTTGTTTAACTAATTCTATTTTTTCATCAATAGGAATATCTAATAATTCTTTTTTAGGCTTTATTTTAAATTCTTTCACTATAGGGTCTCTTTCAATTATCTTAAATTTAAATTTTGTTAATGCTTCAGATAATTTTGCTAATTTTATTGCTTGCTCCAATCCCTCCAATAGAGAATGTTTATCTAAATTTTTAATGACAACAAAACCCCATCCACCATTAAAAAAAGCCCTTATACCACAATCGATTAAATCTTGGGAAGAAATCTCTTTTGATTTTTGATCCGTAAAATCAATATTTACCCCGGAGCCTATACTGCACCGAATATCCCAATAATCCACATTATTAGATGAGATTGAATTAAACTTTTTAATTAAATCATCATCAATAAATTTTAATTCTTCACATAAATTCATGAAGAAATTGAAGTGAAATTGTTTAAATACCTTTCCTTTTCAAAAAATTAAAGAATTTTTATCAAATTTTTATTTTTAATAAAAAGTGGATTAGATTCTTTTATATCTCTTTTTTTTAATTCTTGTATTAGTCTAATTGCCTCGTATCCGGAACAGATTTTTGAAAATTTTATTGAATTTTTAAATTGGAACGAGCGATTGCAAAACACACACTTTTTAGTTTTAATAATACGATTTGTATAAAACCAATTTCCACAATGATAACATCTAAAAAAGTAATATTTATTACGACCATACATATTCTTTTATATTTCACAGAATAATATTAATGAAAAGTCGGTATCTGATTAGTAATTTTTATTGAGGATCTAATAAAAAAGATATATTTTCTTAAGATTCTTTTTCTTCATAAAAATATTTATTTGGAGAAAAATGAAACATAAATTTATTCATCCAATAGAAAACCGATATAGAACTGAAATAGCGGAATTATTTACAGAGAATAAAAAACTAGAAAATTGGATGTTAATTGAGGCAACTTTAGCAGAAGTTCATGCCGAATTAGGGAATATCCCTAAAGATGCTGCTGAAGAAATCAAAAAAGCTATGGATAGGGTTGAGATAGATAGAGTAAAGGAGATTGAAAAAGAGATCCATCATGATTTAATGGCAATGGTTAAAGCTATGGCTGAAAAATGTGAAGGAGATGCTGGAAAATATATTCATTTAGGAGCAACCAGTTATGATATTGAAGATACTGCAATTGCATTACAATTACGTGAAGCATTGAATTATATTAAGAATTCCTTATTAGGATTATTAAAAATATTGGTTAATTTAATGGAAACCAAGAAAGAACTTGTTTGCATTGGAAGAACTCATGGTCAACATGCAATACCAACGACATATGGTATGAGATTTGGAGTTTGGGCTTATGAAATTGATCGACATTTAGATCGAATTTCGGAAGCAATTAAACGTATATCATACGGAAAGATGTCAGGAGCAGTTGGAACAATGGCAAGTTTCGGTGATAAAGGAATTGAAATTCAAAAGAGGGTCATGGAAAAGTTAAATCTAAATCCTACTTTAATTGCTAACCAAATAATTCAAAGAGACAGACATGCAGAAGTTATTACTTTAACCGCACTTATAGGACAAACACTCGCAAAAATAGCGAGGGAACAAAGAATTTTACAACGCAATGAAATTGCCGAAATGTTTGAACCTTTTACATCCAAACAAGTCGGAAGTTCAACTATGCCTCATAAAAGAAACCCTCATAAATCAGAGAGGATTTGCAGTCTTGCCAGAGTTTTAAAGTCTAATGTTATTGTTGCTCTTGATAACATGATCTTAGAAGATGAGCGTGATCTTACTAATTCAGCTTCAGAAAGAGTAATTTTCTCGGAAAATTTCATATTTTTGGATTTTATGATAAAACAATTAACTCAAATTTTAAAGGGCGTAGAATTTAACGAATTAAATATTGAAAAGAACCTAAATTTAACGCGCGGTGCCTGTTTAGCGGAAAAAATCATGGTAGAATTAGTAAAGCGGGGTATTGGAAGACAAGAGGGTCATGAAATATTAAGAAGAGCAGCAATACAAGCAAGAGAACAAGATAGATTTATGGAAGATGTTCTTATGGAAAATAAAAAAATTAAAGAAAAGTTTTCAGAAAAGGAATTAAAAGAGCTTTTGGATCCGCATAAATATATAGGAAAAGCTATTGAACAGGTAGATAATCTTTGCAATTATTTAAGAAAAAAATATGAATTTTAAAAAAAATGAATGAAAAAAACGAACTATATGCAAAATTAGGAGTATCCTCTAAAAAGGAAGATGTTCATGAAGCAGTAAAAAAATTGGATAAAGGTTTATTTCCAGGAGCTTTTTGTAAAATAGTGGAAGATATTAGCGGAAGACAAGATTATTGCTCGATTTTTCATAGTGATGGGGCGGGAACTAAAGCAAGCTTAGCCTATATGTATTATAAAGAGACGGGAGATATTTCGATTTTTCGTGGGATTGTTAGGGATGCTATAGTAATGAATATTGACGATGTGATGTGCGTAGGCGCAACTGGTAAAATGTTCATTTCCAATAACTTAAGTCGAAATAGTAAATTAATTTCGGGTGAAATTGTGAAAATAATTATTGAAGAATACCAGAATTATTGTAATAAAATTTCCCAATTAGGTATCCCTCTAATTTTGACTGGTGGTGAAACTGCGGATGTAGGAGATCTTGTTAGAACATTAGTTGTCGATGCATCATTATTTACGATAATGGAACGGAAAAATATTATTGATTTATCCAATATTAGAGAAAAAGATATAATTATTGGATTATCAAGCGAAGGTAAGGCTTCATATGAAGAAGAATATAATAGCGGAATATCAAGTAATGGATTAACTCTTGCAAGACATGGAATGTTGAGTCATGTTTATTATAAAAAATATCCCGAGTGTTATGATGATAATCTAAATGAATCATTAATATTTTTTGGTAAGTATAAATTAGATGATAAGCCTAAAGGATTAAAAATAAATGTGGGAAAAGCACTTTTATCACCCACCAGAACGTATGCCCCTATTTTACTCGAAATATTAAAAAATTATCATAAAGAAATCCACGGCATTATTCATAATACAGGAGGCGGTCAAATAAAAGATTTACATTATGGTAACGGCATTATTTATATAAAAGATAATTTATTTAAAATACCCATAATCTTTGAGCTCATACAAGAATCTTCAGGAACTTCTTGGAAAGAAATGTATAGTGTTTTTAATATGGGACATAGGATGGAATTGTTTTGTAGTGAAAAAATAGCTGATGACTTAATTGGAATCTCAAAAAAATTCAATATTGATGCTAAAATTATTGGCTATTGTGAGAAAAATTTAGGGTCCCAAAAAAATATAGTTAAAATTTTTTCCGAATATGGCGATTTTATTTATGAATAAAAAAGAATTTGATGTTATTTGCATAGGTGCTGCTTTAGTCGATATGATCGCTAAAGTAGAGAGGCACCCGGAAGAGGATGATGAAGTTTTTGTATCTGAATTAAATATGCTTTCAGGAGGTGCCGCTGCTAATACTGCTTATGCATGTGCTAAATTAGGACTCAAAACTGCATTTATTGGTAAGCTCGGTACAGCTGACATCTTTAAGAATAAAATTATTGAAGATTTTGAGACAGTTAATGTAAATTGTGATTTTATAAAATATTCAAAAGAATATACAACTGGTACCGCTTATGTTGCATTAAACCCTAAAGGAGATCGTAGGATTTATGCATATAGCGGAGCAGCCAATTATTTATCTGGGCAAGATATTTTAGAAAATGAAATAATTAAAGCGAGGGTAATTTTTTTAAGCAGTTTAAAGAATTTAGAGCCCTTTATCAATGCAGCTAAAATTTCTAAAGTAAATAATATTCCCGTTATATTAAATCCTGGAATGCTCATAATAGATCAAGGATTTACCAATATTTCAGAATTATTAAGATATATTGATATTTTAATTCTGTCTAAAAGAGAATTTATGGTTCTTTTTAATATAAGTGAAAAGAATATTAACGAGAAATTTATATGGCAAGAAGCTGAAAAGCTTTTTAATTTAGGAATAAAATCAATAATTGTTACGATGGGTGCTAAAGGAGCCTTATTATTAGATTTTGAAAAATTTGAATTAATCTCTTCCTTTCCCGTAAAAAAAGTAATTGATACAACAGGAGCAGGAGATTCATTTTCGGCAGGTTTTATTTACGGTTTTTCTCAAAATTTAGAATATAAATTTGATTCATTAAAAAGATGTGTAGAAATTGGCAATTATATCGCAAGTTGTTGCATTCAAGAATTAGGTGCAAGGAACGGGATACCAAATATTAATGACTTAAAGCATTTTTTAAATGAGAAATCCAAAAATTTTTAATCTTTCAATTAAAATATTTTTTTAATTGAATTGACAATAAAATTAAGATATGCAACAAATTAAAGATCCTAAAAAAGAAATAGTTAAGGAGAGATTTTCTTTTTTAATTGAAGTAATTTTAGTCTTTTTAGGGATTGTTATTTTAATGTTAATTCCCAGATATCTATTAACTCTATTTATAGATAAATCATCGGTTTTTTATGGGCCTCTGTTTTATATTCTAAGGGCCTTAGCAATTTTTATTGCAATCCCCATCTTTTTATATATTCCGAATTTGATATTTGAAGCAAATAAAAAGAATCTAATTTTAGAGGAAGATGTATCGCCTTCATTAGAACATTTAAGGTTGTATTCCTTTAAAAAAATAAATTTTAAAGAACAGCTTACAATGGGTATAATTATCCTATTTTTACTCTTTATTCCCTTAGATTTCTTGATATATTATTTCTTTCCAGAGACAATAGAATATACGGCAAGTGCATTGTTAGAGCGTGAAACAGATACATATATAGCTAAAGAATATCTCATTTTTTTAATTTCCGTCATTATAATACAATTTTCTGTTGCTATTTACGAAGAATCTTTAAGCAGAGGCTTTGTTAATATGAGAGGTGCAAGTTATTACAATAAAATGTCTGCTGTAATTATTGCTTCTTTTCAATTTGGTTTAATGCATTTTGCTATTTTACCTGGATTTCCTATATGGTTACCTATCATATGGGTCCTCCAAGCATTTATCGTAGGAATTATTCTTTCGATTATAGTGCAAAAGAAAAAAGTAATCTTTCCTGTGATTTTTGCTCATGCTCTAAATAATATTATTTCTGCTCATACACTCTGGAATTATTTGCAGGGAAATGATTTTATTATAATTGCAATTTATCTATATTTACCACTATTAATCATTAGTATAGTAATTCTAATATTGAAATTCTCAACTATAAAAACAAGTATTATAAGCGGAATTAATTTTTTCAAATCATACGCAGAAAATGATAAAGAAATTAATGAAAGTAAAAGTGATAAATATTTTAGAATTTTCTTTGATTTCTTGTTTGCAGGATTATTATTTTTAGTAGGTGTATTATTTTCAATTTAAAAATTATATAAATAATTATGGTCAAAATAGGAATTATCTCCGATACACATATCGATTCTTCGCTGGATAAAAGTAAGATTGACGGACTATTGATTCAATTGAAGCGAATATTCAAGGATGTTGATGAGATTATACATGCGGGCGATGTTTGCGAAGAAGAATTTTTAAAAGAGTTGAGAAAAATAGCGCCAACTAAATGTGTTAGGGGAAATATGGATAAAATAAGAGATTTAGAAGATTTTATTCAATTTTCAATAGGTCCGTATAATATCGGCGTAATACATGAGCCTCCTAACGATATAGAAGGTTTTTTCAAGCAAAATAATTTGCATATTCTTATCCACGGACATACGCATTATCCAATCATAAAAGATACCCATTATAAAACTTTAATTTTAAATCCCGGTTCTCCTACAAGACCAAAACCTCCTCCAAAAAGATTCGGTTTTAAAGAGCCAATTGCACGACCCAGTGTTATAACTTTAGAGATTGATGAAAATAACATGGTTAAAACGTTTATAATTAACTTAATCATTTAACATAATTTTGTCGATAGAATTAAATATAAAGAACACCATTAATAATTACTGAAAATAATAAAGGAATGGGAACTATGGTATCAAGGTTAGAATTAATTTTAAAGGAATTAAATGAAAACGGAAATTTTAGAGCGTCATTATTTTCAACTAATACGGGTTTAGTGATTGCCTCACAAAAGTCAGAAGATATAGATGATCGAGTCGTTGCCGCTATGGGTTCATTACTTTCAGATGCTGCATATGCAGCTTCAAGGGAAATGGGTCTGGGAAGCGAAGATGTATCTGATATGGTTGAGATGAAAATTAAATATAAAGAAGATTATATTGTTTGCCGAAATTTAACAATGTCAGACGGAAAAACGCAATTTACGCTGGCTATCCTCACTAAACTTCCTGAAAGCGATGAGGTCGAGAAATATTTTGATCAATTACTTGATTGGGCAGAAGAAAACGCAAGACCAGATTTAGAGAAATTAGCCAGCATTTAAATCAAATCTTTCCTGTTTTTTTATGTTTTCAAATGTATTTATTTGCTAAATTTTTACTTTAGGTTTAGTCATTATGAGCTCAAATTTAGAAAATATTTTGAAAAAAATTAATGAATATGGTAATTTTAGAGCTTCTTTTATTTCTGATGATAACGGAATAATTGCTTTTGCATGTAATAATAAGAATTTAAATGAAGATCTTATTATCTCTTTAGAGAAAAGCTTAAGAGATTTTACTTTTAAAAAAATCAATTTAATTGGTCTTTCCACCATTGATACTATAAAAATTCGATGTAAAAGTGATTATATTATTGGGAAAAATATAATTATCCCAAAATCGGAAAAACAATTTCTTGTAGGAATTATTACAAATGTACCTCAATCAGGCGACATCGAACTTTATAATGAGCAAGCTTTAGAAATATTATTAAAAAAGATAAAGCCAGAATTGAGAAAATTAGAATAATTCTAATTAAATATTAAATCAAGGATTTATAAAAATCAAGGACAATTTTACCTATTTTTTCCTCGAAGCCACCAAAGAAATGATCAGCACCTTCTAAGATTTCAAATTTTTTTGGTTCTTTAAAAAACTCATAATGTTTCTTAAAACTTGAATAATTAGCAATAAAATCCCTTGTCCCTTGGATAAATAATTTTGGTTTTTCCGTTTGAGCTTTTTCTTTAAAATAAGTTCCCATAAAATCAAAAGGAAAAGCAATTGCAACATAACCGATAATTTTTTCTGAATAATTTATAACTGAACATCCGACTGCTGCTCCGTATGAATACCCGCAAATTAGAATCTTTTCAATTTTTTTCTTATTAATTAAAAAATCTATACATGCTTTAACATCGCTCCTTTCTTCTTCTCCATCACCGTGAGTCCCTGTGCTATGTCCTGTAGCCCGAAAATTAAATCTCATTGACGATATATCTGCTTGAATCAATGTTTCAAATACTCCTGATACTACATTATTCCACATATTTCCGCCGAATTGAGGATGGGGATGGCATAAGAGAACGGCAGGTTTTTTTTTTGATTTAGATTGAAAATATTCTGCTTCTAATTTAATATCATTATTTTGAACGAATAATTTTTCAATTTCAAACATAATTTTATTAAATCTTTGAAATTATTAAAAATAATATTTAATAAAGTATTTTTTTAATATGAATTATAATAAAATATTAATAGAGCGAAAGATCCGGGAGTTTTTAGAGGAAGATTGTAGCTTTAAAGATATTAGTTCTGAATTTATTTTAGATAATGTACAAATAAATGCAAGAATAATTGCAAAAAGCGCCGGATATATCTCTGGATTAGAAGAATTTAAGATATTATTAAAAATTCTTGGACTTGACGGTAATTTTCTTAAAAAGGATGGAGATGAAATTAAGAATGGTGATGTCATAGTTGAAATAAAAGGTCAACCAAAAGATATTTTATTGGGAGAGAGAGTAGGTCTCAATATCTTAACTCGCATGAGTTCTATTACCACTACAACAAAAAAAATGGTAAATTTAGTTAAAAAATTGGAAAAAAAGACTAAAATTGCATGCACACGAAAAACTACACCGGGATTCCGAATTTTTGAGAAAAAAGCAGTTGATATAGGAGGTGGCGAAACTCATCGATTCTCTTTAGATGATATGATTTTATTAAAAGATACACATTTAAGGTATTATAATGGAGATATCGAAAAATTAATTAAAGACGTAAAAAAAATCGCCAGTTTCTCAAAAAAAATCGAAATAGAGATAGAAAAACCAGAAGATGTAATAATCGCGGCGAAAAATGGTGCGGATATAATCATGTTAGATAATATGACACCAGAACAGGTGAGAGATACAATAGAACTCCTAAAAAAAAATGAATTGAGAGAGAAAGTGCTGATTGAGGTATCAGGAGGAATAAATGAGGGGAATCTACCCAATTATTTAGAAGCAGAACCTGATATCATCAGCACAAGTAAATTAACTATGTTTCCATCGGAACAAATAGATTTAACTCTAAGATTTTTCTAATATATCTCAATATAAAATTATTCTATGATTATTTCATGAATAGAAGTGGAGACATCTTTTATTCTTGATAATTTTTGATATAAACCTTTAATAATATCTATTTCTCCTACTGCTAAAATAATCTCAATCTTTTTTTCGGCAATCCTCCAATCAGAGATACTCTTAATAATCGGACTAAATTGAGAATAAACATCTGCAAGCTCATCAATAATCGATTCTTTAAAAGGATAAACCAGATTTATATTCATTACCTTATATCCTTCTAATTTTTCTATATTTTCATTAAATTCTATGAATCTAATTATTGATTCTCTTAAAGCTTCACTTTTGGAATTAAATCCGGCAGATAATCTCACTTTCTCGAATCTCTCATGGAGTTCATCACTAACTTGAAGAGAAATTATTGGAGTCATAATTGATTTTTCATCTGTGAATATTAAAATTAAACATTAAAATAATTTAATTTGTTAATAATATTAGTAATTTATCAATTATCTTAGAAAATGTCGAAATTATGTCAAATTCAATTGAAATTAAGAGTGAAGATTTTTTAAGAATCTTTCTTGTATTTTGGTTAATTGGAGCAATAATATCATTTATATTACTCTTCTTTCTGCCCAATGTTGTAGCAGCAGCATCAATTTGGGAGTTTTCGGATGGTTGGCAAAGAGAATTGGGCTTATGGAGTGCAGGAATGATTTTTGGTATAATTTATGCTCTCCTCCTTAATAAACTAGAAATAAATAAGTTTCTAACAATTTT
>CAZVTX010000004.1:0-32011 GCA_964629395.1 uncultured archaeon | reverse complement strand
TTTTAAAGAGGTTGGAGATAAATTTTATATAAAAGTTCTCTTTAAAGAAGAAGGGATATATGCCGAAGCAGAACTGCTATCCGAAAATATTAGAGTTGTTAACGAATTTATCCTATTCTTAGATGCACTCCCATATATTCTTTTGATGGTTGCCATTATGGCAGCTTCTGCATTTGCAATAAATCGATTAGTTATCGTTCCGAGAAGGAATAGAAGAATGGAAGCATTAAAACAATTATATCAAAAACTTTCCGATGTTGAAAATATACAATATATATTGATTCTAACTAAAGATGGCGGTGTCCCGATATTTAGTAAAAGTATGGCAAACATTCCGATTGATGAAACTTTAATTTCAGGATTTTTAAGTGCAATATCATCTTTTGGTCAAGAAATTGGGGCAAAAATTGAAGAATCTGAGGGTGGTCTTGAGGAACTTTCGTATAGACAATTTAAAATTATTGTCAATGATGGAAAATTCATTCGTGTAGCGTTATTATTGCTTAAGAGACCAAGTGAAAGTTTAAGAGCTAAATTAAGGCAATTTACCGACACTTTTGAACAGGTATTTTATAAAGAAGTTACTGAATTTAAAGGAGAAGTCTTAGAAGATTTACGCGTTACACCGTTAATAGAAAAAATATTTGAAGCAGATTTACTATATCCTCATCAAGTTGTTGAGCAACGAGTACCGGAATATATTCGAAATTTACCAAAGAAGGATTTAGCAAGAAAAATTCTAATTATTGCCAGAGGTGAAGAATTTGAATCAAATTTCTATCTTAGGGATATGATAAATCATCTCAAAACTAAAGGGATTGAAGAAATAAAATCATTTGAGAGCCTCCAAAAACTTAAAAGCGACCAAATAGTATTTGCGATAAATCCAAGGACGAATTATCTAATTGAACAATTAAAACCGTTCATCGCTATGCTTGATGAAGATGATAGAAATGTATTATTTGCAATTTTTGATGGAAATAATGATGAGCTCTCAATCAGAAAATACCTAAAGAAAAATAAGATAAAACCAAAAAAAGAGATTTCTGATAGTGTTGCAAAATTAAAACAAATGGAATTATTAAGTGAGGAGAATATTCTTACTGATGCAGGAAATGCTTTGGCTACATTACTTAAATTAATTCCCGATCTCTAAATTTTTTATTTTTTTAAATTTTTTTGATAAATTCCTATATTTTTTGTATAGAATATTTTTTTATAAAATAATTAATCATTATTCTCAATTTAACTAAAATTAATTGAAATATTTTAACCATACAAAAAATATAAGATTTAATCATTTTTTTTTATTTTGGTGCTAAATTTGGTAGATTTATTAAGCTAGCAAATATTAACATTAAAAAAGACAATAATAAAAAACCTAAAGCACGTCCGCTCAAATGAGGTAATTTTCCTTCAATATCTTTATCTTCTTTTGAAAATGAGTCAAATATATCTTTAATTATTAAAATTAAACCAATTACAAGTAAAATAATATTTGCAATCATAAAAATTATTAATGTCATTAAAAAAAAATTCATTTGGATAATATTTAAAATTTTATAATAAAATTAATTTTTTAAATAATCTATTTTTTTCAAATTTTCTTCAATTCTTTTTGAAATGTCCGAAACTTTTGCCTCAAACTCTAAGCCAGTTATTTTTTCATAACTCCTCATATATCTTTTTGATAATTTTATTCTAATATCATCAGAAATTGGAGGGATCTCTTCATCTGGCGAAATATTAGGAAAGATATCCGGATATGTTTCCATCAACCAACCCCTAAAAAATTCCTTATCTAAAATATCAGGTTCTTCTCCTTTTTCAAATTTCTCCTCATATGTTTCTAATATCCAAAATCTTGAAGAATCTTGTGTATGAATTTCATCAATAACCATTAATTCTCCATCTTTTAATCCGAATTCATATTTAGTATCAACTAATATCAGACCATTTTTTCTACAATAATCTTGGCCGAATTTAAATAATTTTATAGAAGCCTCTTCCATTTGAATATAAATATCCTCATCAACCATTTTATTTTTTAAAATTTCTTCCCTTGAAATATAAATATCATGCCCAGTTTCTGCCTTTGTGGAAGGTGTTATTATAATCTCATCAAAAGCCTGATTTTTTTTCATCCCCTTAGGAGGAAGGATTCCTGAAGTAGGCTTTCCTTTTTGATAATCTCTCCACATACTACCCGTAAGATAAGCTCTAACAATCATCTCTATTGGAATTGTTTTACATTGATGAACAATCGAAACATTTGGGTCGGGAACATCAATTAAATGATTTTTAACGAGGTTTTTAGTTTTTTCAAACCAAAATGCCGAAACTTGATTAAGCATTTGTCCCTTAAAAGGGATTGTAGTAATAACCCTATCAAAAGCGGATAATCTATCAGTTGCAATAATTATTCTAATATCATCTCTAATGTAGTTATCGCGAACTTTACCACGATACAGTGTACCTAAATGAGGGAAATTTGTTTCTTTTAAAGTAAAATTCAATTGTCTCCTAATAATCTCTTCTATATTTTTTGCAACCATACATTTATTAAAGGAGAATTCGTTATAAATTTTTATTATTAATCATGAGATAATTTATTAGAATTATTTTTTATAATAAGAACCATCATTAAATTCACTAATAGGGTATTTTTCTTTATTTTTTTTCATTTTAGCAAAAAAAGCTCTTGTTAAGTCTAAATCCAGAGAATTAACAAAACTTAATAAGTATATAAAAACATCAGCAATTTCATCCTTAATTGAATCTAATAATTCTGAATTTGATTTAATCTCATCAATGGAAAATTCCTTGAATAGAAATAATTCAGATAATTCTGCTGCTTCAATTTGAATTGCTTGGGCGAGATTTTTAGGCGTATGATATTTTATCCACTTTCTTTCTTCAACAAATTTCCGAATTTCTTCTCTTAGGTCAGAAATAGTTGTTTTATCATCGTTCATTTCTTAAAAATAAGTCTTTACTAAAATATAATTAATTTATTTCTCTAATAAAATTACATATTAACTCATTAATTACCTCATTACGCTGAGCGGGAGCAAAATGTCCCGCCATATCGATTATCTCTAATTTAGAATTGGGGATTTTTTTATGTAATTCTTCACTCATCGCTTCGGGAGCAAAATTATCTAATCGACCCCCAATAATAAGGGTTGGACATTTAATTTCGGAAGGATCATACTCTTGAATCTCTCTTACCATTCTAAAAATCTGATCTTCAATATACATTTCAAGTTTTTCCAATTCTATTTTTGCACCATTCATAGATGCTAATAATGCTGTTTTTAAATAAGGCATAACCTTATCTAAAATTATTTCAACAGAATTTCCAACAACTTCAAGAAAATTCATTCTTATATTATATGGAAGCAGATTATAAAAACAACTCCTTATTACATTATCAATAATGATATATCCTGAATTAAGTAATATAAGAAATTTTACTTTATCCGGATGTTTTAAACAGAAAAGCTGTCCAATCATACCTCCTACAAGAGAATGTCCAATTATACCAAAATGATCTTTAATTTCTAAAAAGTTTAAGAGATCCTCTAAATCACGTATAATATTATACCTAAGATTTTTTGTTAAGTCAAGTTCTTTAGGATGATCACTTCTGCCATGCCCTAATGCATCAAAAGCAATTATTCTAAAATAATTTTTAAGAACTTTAATCTGTTCTTTAAAAAAAGCGACGGATGATGCAAAACCATGTAATAAAATAATGGTGCCACCACTTTCGTTTTCCCGAAAGTCTTCGTAGAATATCCGATATCCGTCTCTATTTTTAAAATAAGGCATATGAAAAAATTTTGTATTAAATGGTAGAGAAAGAAATTAAACATTAATGAAAAAATTTACTAAATTATTTCAATTAATAATATTTTAATATTTTAAAATAAAAAATAGAAAAATTTGAACAAAAAATTAATCGTTAAAGTAATTTAAAGACCTTGAGACTATATCCTTCCAACACTCATATTTTCTTTTTCTTTCTTCATCATTCATTTTTGGTTTATAAAGTTCTCCAATTTTACGTATCCCTTGGAGATCTCCTTCAGAATTCCAATAACCAATCTCTAAACCTGCCATAAAAGTAGCACCTAAAGCAGTAGTCTCTGGATTACCTGAATGTTCAACTTCAATTCCCAAAATATCTGCCAAAAATTGAAGTACAAATTTATTTTGAGATACGCCTCCATCGGCTTTAATTTTTTTAATATCAATTTTTGTATCCTCTTTAATACCTTCAACAAAATCCTTTATTCTAAAGCATATTCCTTCTAAAACAGCTCTTATAATGTGTTCTTTTTTTGTATCTAAACTAATTCCGAAAAGATTACCTCTTACCGTTGGATCCCAATAAGGAAAACTTATTCCGCTTGTAAAAGTTGGCAGAAAATATACTCCATTAGTAGAATCTACGCTAAACGCCATTTTCTCTGTTTCTGAAGGGTCATTTATTAAACCTAATTCATTTTGAATCCAATCAATTATATTTCCTGTATTATGAGACATACCCTCTAACATATAAGTAGGCTTTCCGTTAACAACCCATGCTACTAACGGATATAATTTTCTCTTAGAAGCAAAAGGTAGCTCTCCTGTGTTGATATCTACAAAAGATCCCGTCCCATTCGTTACTTTAACATCTCCAAAATTAAAACAACATTGCCCAAAAAGTGAAGCTTGTTGATCTGCTATCACAGCTTTAATCGGAATTTCTCCATTACCAAATAATTTCGTTATTCCAAAATCGCCCCTCGTTTCTTTAATCTCCGGTAAAATTTCTTGCGGAATATCAAATAAATTTAATACTATTGTATTCCAGGTTAATTTAAATGGGTCTAATAATCCCGTTGCTGAAGCATTTGAATAATCAGTCGCATGTACTTTTCCTTCTGTTAAATTCCATAAAATCCAAGTATCAATTGTACCCCAAGCAATATTTTTAGGGTTAGTTTTTACAAGTTTTTTAATTTCGGGATTCTCTTTTAGAAAATACCCTGTTCTGGCAGATGCATAATCAGAATTAAAACGCAACATAGATGCAGTTATCATTCTGGGATTTTTACTAAATAAAGAAATAAATTTTGTAATACCTCTAATAAGTCTTAATGAAAAAACTTTGGACATTTTTTCTGCATATGCAGAGGCTCTTTTATCCTGCCATGTAATTATATTAGTAAGCGGTTTACTTGTTTTCCGATCCCACAAGCAAAAACTGGCTCTTTGGGTAGTTATAGCAATTGCATCGATATCTTCAGCTTTTAAACTTTTAGAATCTACAACCTCTTCTAATGCTTCTCGGCTCATATTCCAAATTTCTATAGGATCTTGCTCTACTTGGCCGGGCTCATCGAGAAAATAATGCGGTCTTCTTTTCGATTGGGCTTCAATTTCACCATTCTTATCAAACAACATTCCCTTAATATTTGTTGTACCGATATCAAGTGTAAGTATATATTTACCCATTTTACACACTCCTTTGATCTTTTATTTTTAATTATTTTATTGATTTTGATATTAATTCAGATACATCAATAATTTTTATTTCTTCTTTTTCACTTTCCTCAAGCCCATAATTCAGTCCAATTTCACATAAAGGACATGCAGAGACAATTATTTTTGCCCCTGTTTCCTTTAATTCGGATAATCGATTTTTAGCCTCCTTTTTAGCAAGTTCTTTATCAGCCCAATGCATAGTACCACTCCAACCGCAGCAATGTGTTAATTCTTTATTAAAAATGGGCTCAATAATTTTTATACCGGGGATTTTATTTAAAATATTTCTTATTGAATAAGTATCACTTAAATTTCTTGAAAGTAAACATGGATCGTGAATTGTAACCAATTTAGAATCTTCAATCTCCGTCTCTTTAAAGCTAATTTTGTTTTCTTTAAGTAATTGGTCAATATATTGTGTGATATGCATAACTTTTGTTTTCAAATTAATCCCTAATTCTTTATAACGATGAGTTAATGTATATACGCATCCAGGACAATCGGATATAATAATTTTTGCACTTGTACTTTCAATTAATTCTTTATTTTTTTGAGCAAATTCTTTTGCAATTGTTAATTCTCTGGCGTTAATTATCGGAGCAGCACAGCAAGATCTCCTCTCTAAATTAGTAGAGAATTTAACACCTAATTTTTTTAATATTTTAATATTTGCCTTTACAATTTCCGCAAATTTCATCATCTCGCAACCAATATAATAAAAGACCTCATCTTTTCCATCCGATTCTATATTTTCTATACCATTCTCTTTGTATGTTTTAAAGATATTATAATTTTCAATGGTGTTCGTATTTTTAATATTCTCAATATAAGGCTTAACATAATCCGGCATTAATCCAAGTGAATTTAAATCTTCCCTAACAGTTTCTAAAAGTGAAACAACTGAAAAATCAAATGGACACCATACTTTACAATTCTCTTCATTTGTGCACTTATACATTAAATCAATATATTCTTTATTTGCAGGATCTTTAGGATCAAGATATCCAATTGTTAAATAATAACCTATTCGGGCTTTGAATGCAGGGCTCATACTTTCCTTCTGGGCTGCTTGTAATGTTCCGCAATCAAATCTACACATATTCGGGCAGAGCATACAATTAATAAGATTTTTTACGTCTGCTTTATATTCTCCTTCAGGATAAAAATTCTTCTTTTTATTCATCGCATTCTTAAGTAAGGTTGCCTTTGTCTTTCTATCTGCCTTAGTAAGAATAGGAACCATCCATTTATATTTTTTAAGCGTTTCAAATAGTCCCATTAATTATCACCTCTCAATTTTTCCCAGGTACTTTCATAAATTTTACCCGGATTTAAAATATTATTAGGATCAAGCAATTTTTTAATACTTTTTAGAGTTTCAAATGCTTTACCCCACTCAACACTCATCCAATGTGAGCGATTAATACCAACACCGTGATGATGACCAAAAGCACCTCCTATCTCTTCTACGGCTTTTATTGTAGCATCCCAGCATTCTTTATAAAATTCAAAATCAGATTTTCCTTTAGGAGGCACACCTCCAAATGTAAAGTAATATCCTACGCCATTAGGGTAAAAATGAGAAATATGTGCGGATATTAAAAGATTCCCTTGTACTTTACTAGTTTCTTCAATAACTTTATGGTAAAGTTCTGCAGCAACATCCCACATACATGCGACCTCAATTGTATCTGCAACAATTTTATAAGGAGGAAACATCGAAGTCTCTTTAACATTAAATCGGGTTTCAAACCAATGTTCTACAGGTTCTTCACCACAATCTATTCCTGAATGTTTCTCACACATTTCTTTGGTAATTGAGCTTTCTAAATCAACTAATTTTGCATTTCCCTCGCAAACAAATACAACCATAACTTTATCTTTAGCATTTTTTATTTCACCAAAATGTCGTTTGGTTTCTTCTTTATCATAAATACGTATTACAGCAGGATAAACTTGTTGTCTTAAAATCTCCCTTGTGGCCTCAAGGGAATCTTCTATTGTTGGAAATGCATAAGAAATTAAAGCTCGCTTTTCGGGATATGGCCATATTTTAAGAGTCGCTTTTGTTACAATACCTAATGTACCTTCGCCTCCGATAAATAATTTCTCCAGTTGTGGCCCTATTGAAGCTCTTGCAATGGTTTTAAAATTAATGATATCTCCTTGAGGTAAAACAATCTCCATCCCAAGAACAATATCTTCTATTTTTCCATATTTTGTAGAAAATTGACCTGCAGCTCTATGGGCTATATAACCGCCTACTGAAGATGTATATAAAGATTGAGGAATATGCCCGCAAGTGTATCCTTTTGTGTTTAAATATCGTTCTAAATTCATCCCGTTTATGCCTGCTTCAACAGTTACAGTTAAATTTTTATCATTAATCTCAATAATTTTATTAAATTTCTTCATGTCGATGATAATGCCTCCATAAATGGGTATTGCTCCTCCAACAACACCAGAACCCTCTGCATAAGGTGTGACAGGAATATTCTCTTCATTTGCTAATTTTAAAATTGCAGAGATTTGTTCAGCAGTTTCAGGAAAAGTAATAATTTCGGGAAGA
Source organism: uncultured archaeon (assembly GCA_964629395.1). Taxonomy (GTDB): domain Archaea; phylum Asgardarchaeota; class Lokiarchaeia; order Sigyniarchaeales; family SOKP01; genus CAZVTX01. The sequence goes on along the minus strand of CAZVTX010000004.1, from coordinate 23,904 downwards.
GCTGCCAATTTCCCTTGGATTTCCCAATTTAAAGTAATAAGAGTTGTATCTTTAGAATAAGCTAAAAGGTCTATTTCATTACAAGAAACATTTTTTTCTCCTAAAATTTCTTTTAACTTCGATATAATTTTCTCTTTATTTTTGATCTCTCTTCGTTCTTTCTTATACATTATTTCAAAATTATCTAAGGTCATAAAATAATTAATTCTCCTTTTATTTTTAATTCAAAATTCAATATTTTCAATAAATCTTCAATAATCTTAAAATTTTTTATTTAATTTTTTATATTATCAAAAACTAGATGTCTTTCTTATGTGTGGGATTTTTGGAATAATTACGGATAAAGATATTGCCATCGGTAAAATTGCCTTAGAGGGTATTAAGCGTTTAGAATATAGAGGCTATGATTCTTGCGGAATAGTTGTTCCGCACAATAATAAATTATATATAAAAAAAGATTCAGGAAAAATTGATGAAATTGATAAAAGACTAAATTTAAGTGATTTTCCAAATGGTTCAAAAATAGCTTTAGCTCATACAAGATGGGCTACTCATGGAGCACCTACAAAAATTAATAGCCATCCTCATATTGATTGTGAAGGAAAAATAAGCGTTGTGCATAATGGAATCATTGAAAATTACTTAGAACTTAAAGAAGATTTAATTTCAAAAGGACACGTCTTTAAATCTGAAACTGATACTGAAATTCTACCTCATTTAATAGAAGAAAATATGAAAAAAGGTGAAAATTTTAAAAATGCCGTTATCAAAGCAATTAAAAGATGTAAAGGAGCATATGCTATTGCCGTATGTCATGCTGAAATACCCGATTATATAATTGTTGTAAGAAAAGAATCGCCTTTAGTGATAGGAATCAGTGATGATACATGTTATTGCGCCTCCGACATACCAGCTTTCTTACCCCTCACAAGAAATTGTATAATTTTAGACGATGATGAATATGCCGTTTTAAAACCAGGAAATGTAGAAGTATATAATGTTTTAACTAATGAGGAATTAAAAAAAGAGGTTCAACAAATTGAATGGAGTATTGATGCTGCTGAAAAAGGAGGATATGAACATTTTATGCTCAAAGAGATATATGAAGAACCTGAAGCTCTCAGAAAAACCCTTAGAATTCCTAAAGAAAATCTTAAAATTTTCGCAGAAATTTTAATAAATTCAGATCATATTTTTATTACGGGAGCCGGAACATCACTTTATGCTGCTTTAGCAGGAAAATTTATAATAACTAAATTTCTCCATAAATACATTCAAGCAATAGAATGTTCTGAATTTGAAACAAGTTTAAAAAATTCTATTGAAGAAAATACCACGTTAATTGCAATTTCTCAATCTGGGGAAACCGTAGATACAATTGAAGCAATAAGATGGGCAAAAGAACAATCAAAAACGCTTAAAGTTCTATCTATTACAAATGTAATAGGTTCTTCTATAACCAGATATTCTGATCATGTAATTATAACTCAGGCAGGTCCAGAAATAGGCGTTGCAGCAACAAAAACTTATGTAACGCAGGTATGCGCACTTGCGATGGTAGGACTAGAAATTGCGAGATTAAAAGGTGAATTATCAGAAAAGGAAATTGAAAAATATGAATCGGCACTTAATCATACCCCCGATATAATAAAAGAATTCTTAGATACACAGATACATTTATTAAAAAACATTGTAAAAAATTTAGAAATTGCTGATAATTTCTTTTTCCTTGCAAGAGGGATCTCAATTGCAACTGCGAAAGAAGGCGGACTTAAAATGAAAGAAATTGCATGTAGATTCATTGAGGGATACTCTGCTGCTCATGCAAAACACGGACCGATTTCACTTGTTCGGGAGGGTTTTCCAATAATTTTTGTTGCCCCACCAGATGAAACTTATCAAAGACTTATCGGAAATGTAATGGAATTTAAAGCAAGAGGCGGCAAAATAATTTCTGTTGTCGTTAAAGATGATAAAACAATAACCGATTTAAGTCATTTTACAATTCCAATAGATCAGCCTCCTGATAAATATCATAACCTTTTTAGTCCAATTACTTTTATACCTGCACTTCAATTACTTGCCTATTTCTATGCACTTGATACAGGACTAGACCCAGATAAACCTTTGAATCTCGCAAAAACAGTTACAGTGCATTAATCCTTCATTTTTTTAACTTCGAATATATGTGATTGCCAGGAATTTAATTCTACGTAGAGCCCATATTTAGATAAATTTATACCATCGTATACATACAATTTATCTTTTAATAAATCATTAAATTCCCACTTATAATTATCATAATCAAAATTATCAATAACAACATGTCCTTTTGAAAAATAAGGACTGAAATTAATTACCGTAAGTAATAATTGATTTTTATAATTCCAGCAATAAGCAATTAGATTATTATTAGAAAAGTCACCAACGGAAAGAACTCTGCACATGCTCCAAATTCCTGATTCAAGATAAAATTGAGGGAGAATATTTAACAGTTTTAAATAAAATTCTAATAATTCTTGATCTTCCAACTCCATTTGCCGACGGCCTAACTGTAAGGGTAATTTTATTTTATAACCTTTCATTTGGCCTTCATGAATTAATTTTGCTCCAGGGATCGTTAAAATTAGAATTGCAGCACTCATGCTTTTTTCTCTACCTAAGGCAGTTATTGCTCTTTCCTCATCATGATTCTCAATAAAACGGAGTAATTTTTTTTGATAATCCCATTCTGCATACAAATGACTCCTAACTGTTTTTGCGGTCTCATATTTCATTCGATCATATAATTTTTTATCATAACAATAATCAAATCCTTGCTGCATTAATTCCCATTCTAAATCCCAATAAACTTCCGCTATAAAAAGAAAATCAGGAAATTCTTCTTTCACTTCAGGTATAATAATCTCCCAAAAATCCTTCTCTGGAACTCCTAAGGTTTTATGACCCCAAGTTCTTTCAAAAATCTTATTCATTAATAACATTGCCATATCACATCTTACGCCATCGCATTTTTTGGCAATTTTTTTTAAGAAATCTATAGTTTGCTCACGAGCTTCTGGTGCAAAAGCATTTATTTGAGCAGTATCCGTCCATGCAGGAAAATTAGGATCTCGACCATGCGCATATATATGTCCTTCAAATTCAAAGAAATCATACGGATAATGCTTTAAATCATCTTCATTTCCCCTTATAAAGATTTCTGGATGATGAATAAGATATGGAGAATCTCTCGCAACATGATTTGGAACATAATCCAAAATAAGTTTTACACCTTTTTCATCAAGATTCTCACGAAATACAGCTAAACCATCATTGCCACCGAGATGATAATCCACATTATAAGAATATATACAATAAGGAGAGCCAACCACATCTTTGGATTTAAAATCATTTAGCGCTCTCTTATACTCTTCTTGCAAACCCGGATAAGTTAGAGCAATCTCTTTTCCTTTAGGACTCCTTTCCCAAACACCCATTAACCAAATAGCATCAAAATGATTTAAGTCTAAATCAAAAAGACCCTCCGGTACGTTCATTAAATTAATATTTTGATTATGTGTTCTGGACAAATAATCTAACCAAACCCAAGTATTTATTTGATAAATTTTGGGATGTCTCGGCCATTTCTTTTTATCTAATTCCATTATTTTTCACTATAAAATAGTTTATTTTTAAAAAATAAGATTCACATTTTTATTTCGCTTCAAATTTAAGTATAGTAAGAGAATGCGGGGGCAATTTTAAACTTATGTTTGAATTTAATTCTTCTAAAAATCTTTCTTTTATTTTTATCTTTTCAGGTTCGCTTTCAGTATTATAATCAAAAGCAGATTCACTGATAAGCTCTATTGATTGAATTTTTTTAGAGAAATTGAAATTTTTTATGTTAATATCAGTTGAAATCGCTTCAGAAAAATGTTTATTTACTAAAATTAAATTTAAAATCTTATTATTATCATTAATAGTAGCATTACAAGAGATATATGGAATATTATTCATTTTTGGTATGTTTCCATATTTTTTTGAATTAAAATTAGGAGATTCTATTTTTATACCACGAATTAAGAAATTCTGCGAATATTTGGCAATCATTTTTAATGCATAATAAACTGGCGTTTTCCAGAAATAATTGCCTCTCGTTTGAATTGTTCCTAAGCAATTTATCAATTGTGCCCAATTTGCCATTGTGCATTTATCCGACTCTCGCTGTATTGTCATTAAAATCAACGCAGCACAAATTCCGTCTTGGATATTAAAATTGGTTTTTATTACATCAGAAAATTTATACCATATGCCCCACTCATCAAAGGCTATGCGAACATGTGTTTTCTCTCCTAAAGCGCTAATAATATCTTCCCATGTTGCTTTTATTAATTCTTCAAAAATTTTCGGTGCCGCCATTAATGAATAATAAATCTTCTCTTTCTCTGGATGCTTTCTTCGGAATAAAGATCTCCAATCTGCAGGAATATAAAGATGAATGCTTAAAAAATCAACCCATTTCTCACCTAAAAGTTTTAATAATGTTTGATTCCAACCTGGTTTTTGGCAACCGCAAGCGATTAGTTTAATATTCGGGTCTTTTGCTTTCATAACTTTTGCAAATTTGAGATATTTTTTAGCATAATTCTCAGGATGCTTTTCATAACCTTTCTCCCACCATCCGAAAATTTCATTAGCAATACCCCAATACGGGACATTATAGGGTTTTGTTCTTCCGTTTTCGGCTCTTTTTTTACCCCATTCAGTTTCAATTGAGCCATTGCAATATTCTACCCAATCTGCCGCCTCTTCAGGCGTTCCTGTACCGTAATTTACATTTAAATAAGGTTTTGCACCAATTTCTTCACAAAAATTTAGGAATTCATCTGTTCCGAATTGATTTTGAATTTTTGGACCTAAACCTCTTATAAATTTTCTAATTCCTGTATTCCAATATTTATTTTTAACAACTTTTCTTGAATTCCTTGGCCCTATAGCATCTTTCCAATGATAAACGTCAGAATAACAGCCACCGAATGCTCTCAGCACAGATATTTTTAACTCTTTAGCCGCTAATAATACATCTTTCCTTACTCCTATTAATCTTTCATTGTTATTTACAAGCGGAACCTCTACTTTATCATAAGTCCAAATTCCATTGTGAATGCAATTGCCTAAATGTTCAATAAAATTTCCATAAATAAGCGGACTAATTTTTATTTTATTAGAATCAGTATTGATTTGTATCGACGCTTTCATAGATATATTTAATTAGTTTTAGAAAATTATAAAGATTCAATTCATTAATTTTATTTTTTAAAAAAAAAATTTTGATTAAGATGCCTGATTTAGAGAAAATCTTGGATAAAATAGAAAATAAATGGGATAAACGTCAAGGTTTTATTTGGAGGCTAAGATCTAAATTTATTTATAATTTTATTAGGAAAACTTTTGATAAGAGTGTTCCAAAAACTATAGCAGACCCCAAAATAGATGAGGAAGAGGAGATTTTTTCCTTCTTTGCGAGACCAAACATGCAATTGGGATTACCCGGTGAAGAATATGCAACAAGAGTTAATTATGACGGACAGCTTGATACCGCAATTGGTAAAAATGGAGGCGGAAAATTTCAATTTTACATTGGAAATCCTCCAGAGCCCGTAAAAAAGAGAATTTGGACACTGACAGATGGTTATTTACCCGAAATAAATTATAAAATCGAGCGGGATAATGTTTCTTATTATTTTAGAGCATTTCAATATTGGATTGAATTTAATAATAATAAAATTCCCGTTAATTTTGTTCAGGTTGATATTGAAAATCAGAGTAAAAAATCTAAAAAAATTTCATTATATTGCGGAATGCTTTTTTCCGAATTTACACATAAAGTTGTTAGCATGAAGCAGCCAAAATTTAATAAAAAATGGTGCTATCGGTTCGATGAAATTAACGGTGCTTATCGGGATAATAAATTAATTTATATTCCCCATTATGGACAAAAACCCGATGGATTTTATGCCAAATTGGATTCTTCCAAAAAGGTAGATTATAATGGAGAATTCTGCGGAAAAACATTGAAAGTTAAAAAGACAACACCCATACTCATCCAAGAATTCACCAGAGAGATTCCCGCACAAGGTAAGATTTCTCTTTTCTTTAAAGTTCCGCATTATCCAATACTTAATACTAAAAAAGATTTAATCTATAAAATTATGAACGCTGATGTCGAAGAGTATAGAGAGAAATTTAAAAATTTTTGGAATGAAATCTTGTCAAAATGTACATATATAGAGGTTCCGGAGGATAAAGTAACAAATACATCGAAAGCATCCTTAATATTCAACTTTATGTGTCAGAATTACCATAAAGATGGTCGAATTGAACAACATGTAAATAGATTCCAATATAATGCTTTTTGGTTAAGAGATTCTTCATTCTATTCAAAAATGTACTTAATGTTTAATAGGGCTGATATTAGTAAAAGATTGTTACGGCATTTTTTAATAAAACAAAAAAGATCCGGAAATTTTATGTCACAATTCGGTCAGCTTGATGGTTGGGGTCAATCATTATGGGCTTTTGGTGAATATATTAAATATACTCAAGATAGGGAGTTTGCGGAATTTATATTTGAGCGAATAATGAAAGCAATGAGATGGTTTAAAAAGAAAATTTTAAAAGATAAATGGGGAATCATGCCGCCAATTTTTGCGGCTGATAATGAAATGATAAGTGCAAGATATACGGGTCATAATTTCTGGGCATGGAACGGTTTAATTAATGCCGAATATATTGCGGATTTTTTGGAGAAAAATAATGAAAAAAGATTTATTCAAGAGGTAAAAGAAAGATTTTTAGGAAATTTTATACCTATTCTTGAGAAGGTTTGCAAGAAAAATAATAATATTGTGCCACCAGGATTAGATACAAATATCGGTGAAGATTGGTCCAATTTATTGATGATATATCCGCAAAAATTGTTGGAAAAGACGGATTCTAAGATTAAAAAGACCTTATTAAATTATCGGGAAAAAAAAATGCCTGAAGGTATAGCCATGTGGATGATATTTCAGCATCATTATATCACAGAGAGAATTGCTCAGCAACATTTAATATTGGGAGATCAAGAACTCGCTTTACGTGATTTTTATTCAATGCTAAGTCACACGGGAAGTTGTCATGAAGGGTTTGAGCATAATATACGACCTTGGGGTAATAGAGACTATGTGATTTCAATTCGGAAATTATATTTTAAAAGAGACTATATCAATTATCCGCCTCATGGATGGTTTGCCGTATGTTATAATTTATTATTGAGAAATATGCTTATTAGAGAAGAAGATAATGACTTACATATCTTTTCGGCAATATCTCCTGAATGGATTAATGGTCCAATAATAGTTAAAGATGCCCCTACATATTTCGGAAAATTTGATGTAGAATTAAAAAATTTAGAAAGTGAGAAAGTTCAAGTTATAATAAAACAAAAGAGTCAATTACAAGCATTAAATAAGATTATTTTACATATCCCTTTTTTCATTGATAAGCATACTTTTTCTTTAGAATCAAATAATGATTATACTTTAAATGAAGCTAAATCAAAATTAATCTTGAATCCATCTTCTGAAATAAAATTAGTATTGTCATGGAACATTGATTCACATATAGATATCTCTTATTTATCATACGATAATGCAGTAAAATGGTTAAAAGAGGAATATAAAAAAAGATTTCTTATGAATAAAGGAAAATTAAATTAAAATAAATATATATAAAAGAGAGAAAATTCATAATTATACTAGAATAATTAAATTATTGATATAAAATGTCGGAAGAAGAGAAAGAGGCACTAAAAAAACTAATTATGCTTATTAGTGATTTAAGGGCTAAAGATGAGGAGAGATATGAAGCTCACGTTAATTTTATGAATGAAACTATTAAGATGATTAGAGCAATTGAATCACAGATGAATAAACACTGGAAAACCGTATTAGAATCATTAAAAGAGTTAAATGAGAATATTAGTGCTAATTTAGATTCATTATTAACGGGTATTAATCCTAAAGGTTTAAGAGAGACTTCAAAATCCTTACAAGAAATTATGGATACTATGAATAAAAGTATACAATCTATGAACCTTGAAAAAGTATTAAGTGAATTAAAAATGTTAAAATCAATGCCAATAGCCGAACAAGTTCAAACCAGGGAAATTGCGGTAGGACAACAGCCCGAACCTGTTACCGCCGACTTAAAGATAAAGCCTCCCGGAGGATTAAAGGCACCCGGAGGATTAAAAGCACCAGGCACAGCAGGAACAACAGCAACTTCGGCGACTGAAGAAGAATATGAATGGGTTGATCCTCATGAAAGAGCTAAAAAAGAGCAGGAAGAAGAAGAGGTTCATTTATTAAAACCATCAGACTTTTTTGGAAGTTAAAAAATTATTTTCTTTTACGAATATCTTCTAATTTTTTATAAATATTAAGTTGTAAGCATTTCCATAAATGCACCGAGTCTAGTCTTAACCTGCTCTACATTTTCTCCAATTTTATTAAAATTTAAAAAAATAGAAGGAATCTCCAAATATCTCCTTATTTTTTCTTTTAATAGCGTATAACAGTTTGATATTGAGTGGCAACCAAAAACTTGATTAAAAACAATTCCATCAGCCTTTAATTCTTTTGCGCCCTTAAGATATGACTCCGTAAGTGTACTATTGTCGCAGCCAAATCCTACTGATGATAAATTAATTAAAAATTGAGCATAATTTTCTATAGGATTTGAATGACCATTTACCAGAATCTCATCTAAATATTTTAAAATCCACCAATCTGCATATATTGTCCTTCCGCCCATTTCATAGATATATTCATGTGTTATAGGTTCCCATCCACCGAACATCGGTGTAAGAAGTACTTTCGGCATTTTAGATACATCCATCCCGATACCTTTTCTTATTCTTTCTTTCATTTCCCGAACTAGTTGAGATAAATTTTCAAGATATCTATTTGCGTCTGAATTATAATCTTGAAATGTTATACTTAATAATGCTAAAATTTCAGCAAACGTAGCAGGATTACAAGGATAAAAATCGGAAGTACTAATTTCAAATAAAATTGTTTTATAAAATCTTTTAACTTGATTACCAATCCTAAATTGCTTATTTAGTGAATTATCAGTGATTACATTTCCAGTTAATTCTTCTAATTGTTCAATTGCCTTAGTAAGATTTTCTGTAACAATTTCCAACGTATTACCGAGATTTCTCGGAGGGACATCTATCCAAATTTGTTTAGGGACGAATTTTTTTATTAATTCCAAATATTTATTATAAGCACTACATCTAATTGTAAAATTTAAGCAAGCATCTACATTTTTTCCTTTACTATAATGCATTCCATAAAGTGCTTTAATACCATAGCATAAATCTTCTGATAATCCATTTTTAACTCCAAGATCATACATTTCATTATATTTCATATTAATAGAATTTATAACCTCATTAATTACGTTATCAAAGACTTTTAAAGCATCAAATTGTTTTACAAATCCTAAAAATCTCACAACTGTATTCCAACCTAAAAAAGTGGTAGCTGAATTTAAAACCATAAGATACTTGTTTATATCAAAAATCTGCATCCTAATGGGAAATACAGGTATAGCCCCAGCTGCAAAAGCTAAATCAGAATAAGGTAATGCAACGGAGATTAATTTTTTCTTTTCTCTAAATTTCTTTCTTTTTAAAAATTCACGCCCTGCTAAAAAATTATAGGTAATCTTTAGCATTGAGGTGAAATTAACAACATCATCTGCAATCAAACTCATTTTTAAATCATCTCCAGAAATGCTTCTATTCGAGTGGATAATTGACCTCTAATTGATTTGGAATAATCTCTCTCTAAATTTAAAACTTTAATTCCTCTTTCTTGTAGATTTTGCTTTAAATCCGTCTGAAATAAACTAAAATGATCGCAAAATTTAATAATATGATTAATTACGGCTAATTTTTTACCTGTTTTGCTTTCGTATTCTTTTACAAGTTTTTCAAGATGAGAGATTTTATTCTCTAAGAAATAAGGAACGGTATGATCACCTGTAATATTATTTTTAAAACGATGGACAAATAAATCTAGTGGATCTTCTATAGATTTTATTAAATTATCGGGGATTGATTGAGAATAATAATTATAACCAATCCAACTGTCAAAAAAGACAATATTCCCTCCACCTTCTTCTATAAGATCAATTAAATAATCTCCAAGAAAGATGGAACAACCTGTTAAAATTAAATCCTTAGAATTATTTTCTTGAACTATTTTTTTATCCTTATATTCTTCAATAAAAGAATTCAGATAATCTAAAGAATCTAAACCAAATAGGATTGCTCTATGAAAAGCATTAAGTTTTAATGACCCTTTTATCTTTAATTGGTCAATTTCTTTAAGTAATAACCTTAACTTATTGTATTCTTTTATAGTTGAAATAATCTTTTCTTTTGTTATTTCTTCTCCTAAAATTTTTTCTAATTCTCGTTTTAATTCGATTAATTCCAACTTATAATATTTTAATGAATTATCATCATTAGTATATGAACTGTAAAAATTTATCCTGGGAATAAAAAAATACTTAGAAATTATTTCAGATGCACAAATATCGGAAACGCAATGGTTTGAAACTATAAAATAATCAATTTTTTCTAAAAATCTAAATGGTTTCAAAGAAAAAAGACCAATACAGGATTGTGCAAAACTACATGTAGAAGATGGTAAATAATCATGACTCTCATTCATTAATTCATCATTTCCGGCAAAAACTAATCTTATAGGGATAAACCCTCCAGCAACCAATAATTCTTCAGGAATATTATCATGCGCTAAAAATGCAACAAATTGTTTTCCTTCAGCTTTTTTTTCCATTAAAAATTCTGTATATTCATCCAATAACTCTCTATCCATCATGCAAAGAATAAAAAAAAGCAATTTTTTTAAATATTTTGAACATTGAAATAATATTATTTATATTATTTTTTTAAATAGTATTTTTATTTGTTTAACTTCTCGAAAGCTATCAATGCAGCACCAATTGCACCAGTTAATTGAGGATGTTTCGGAACTAAAATTTCAAATCCTAATTCCTCTTCTAAATATTTCTTGACCGCAACATTTTTTGCAACACCTCCGCAAAACACCAAAGGAGGTGCTACACCTATCCTTTTTGCCATTCCAGCTACCCTTCGTGCTATAGATTTGTGAATACCGCTTGCTATATCTTCTTTTGGAGTGCCGCGAGCAAATAAACTAATAACCTCGCTTTCAGCGAATACTGTGCATGTAGAGCTAATAGAAGAAGGTTTACTTGATAATAATGCTAATTCTCCAATTTCATCAATAGGAACATCTAAAGCATGTGCCATCACTTCTAAGAATCTTCCTGTTCCCGCTGCACATTTATCATTCATCTGAAAATCCATTACATTGCCCGTTTTTCTGGAAATTACGATCGCTTTACTGTCTTGCCCACCAATATCTATTACGGAATAAGCATCAGGGAAAAAATATTGAACACCTTTTGCATGAGCAGTAATTTCTGTTACTCTATCATCGGCAATATCTATAGTATTTCTACCATAACCAGTAGACATGACAAAAAGATCGCTCCTTTTAAGATTATTCTTTTCAAGCATCTTATTAAATAAAAGATTCCCTACTCTCTTAAAATCATAAGTCGATCTCTCAACGCCCCAATCTAAAATTTTCTTATCATCATCTAATATTACAATTTTAGTTGCTAAAGATCCTATATCAATTCCACATGTTTTCATTTTAATTGTATTCTAGATTGTTATTGATAACTTAAAAAATTAAATCTCAAAAAAAAATTCTTGGTTTATATTTCTCATCCTAAAAATATTACCGTAATTATTACTGTCAGAAAAAACGCCAAACTCATCTGTAAAATATTCTTTAAGATAGATTCCTGAGAAACATATCCTAAAAACATACCTAATAAAATAATGCATACTAAAATAATTATAAAAGAAATAATAAAAATAGAGATTCCTGCTTTTGCAACAAATAAGAAAGGGATTATCGGTACCACACCCCCTATAAAAGGACTAAAACCGTTAACCAAAGAGACAATTATTCCGGTAAAACGTTCAGCTTTTTCATAGAGCGTTCTTGTTTTTTTCTCTTTTGATAATTTATCTCTAATTGAACTTAAAGGTTTTCGAATCTTATTCTTAATCGGAGTTACCATTGCGCGCTCTATCGCTTTTTGCTCAGCAGTTGCGCTGAGTTCTGAAACTATTGGTTCTTTAAAGATACCCATTGCTTTATCCAGCTCTTTTTTATCTTTTTTTTGCTCTGCTCTCTCTGACAAATATGAACCCGAAATTCCTGAAATTAACATAGAAATTGCTGTACCAAACCCCGTTAAAATAACAAATGTACTATCTATTGTTGACTCGGAAGGATCTTTTAACAATATAACAAAAAAACCCATAAGAATTCCTAAGATTGTTAGCATACCGTCATAAAAATTGTTAACGAAATACCTTCTTGCAATCTTTCCATATTCGGTAATCTCGTTATAGGTTTTTAACTTTCTGATCATTATAATTATTAATAAAAATTTTAAATTGATAAAATAGATTTGGGCTTTTTATTTAATTAATTTAAATTTGCTTAAAAACATATTTTTATTGTTAAAACTACTTATATAATTATCATCTTAGAAAAATAAATTGAAGAAAAAAATGAGTAAACAAAAAGTTAAGGATCAAATCAATTCCTTATTAATCGACCATGTTAGAATATTATTTTCTATTTTAAGTGATATGGCAGTATCATATACAAATTGGGCAGAGGGAAATACGGAATATCTTGAAAAGAAGAAAAGAAAAATGCAGCTTACAGAAGAAGACGCTGATTCAATTAAAATTAAACTTATTCAAGATTTTTCAGAAGTTGGCGCACAGGGATTGGGTGAATATGTTGCCTTGATTTTAAGGATGGATAATGTAATTAATTCCGCTTTAGAATTTGTTGATATTCTATCATATATTTCGGATAATATAAATGATGAGATAAAAAAGCGATATCATAAATTAATAAATCTTATTATTGAAATCGGTTCAGCTTTAAAAACAACTATCAAGAATATGAGGGATAATCCGGAAGAAGTCTTTAATAATACAACTACGATACATGAAATCGAAAATGAAATTGACTCTGCTTATAGAGAATTTTTAAATTACTTATATGATAATAAAGACATTGATATCAGGTTATTATTAAAAATCAGAGATAGTATTATGATTTTGGAAAATTTAGCGGATAGAATACATGATATTGCGGATCATATACGTATTATCATATACCAATAATTTATATTTTTCTTTAATTGAATTTTTTCTTATTTTTCATTTTATGGTTTAAACCACTCGAAAAAATAATAACTACATGTTAAAGGATTTGCAATTACAAATTTTTTCCTTACAGAAGTCGCAAGTCTTCCAGCTCTTACCATATCTATTGCCGTTATCTTTGTATTATGCGGCATGACCTGAACTATAAAAGATGAATGTTCTAGACCCGGACCTTTTTTATATACTACAAAATCTCCCCCAAATTTTAGTCCTGGGCGAGGAATATATCCTTTTTCCCTTAAATCCTTATAAATAATGTACTTTTCTTCAAATTTATTATGAATCTTTTTAGCAATTTCAAAAAATTCTTCTTTTGTGAGATATTTTTTTGATTTAACATCGAAAATTGTAATTTCATCTCTTTCCAAAAGATAATATGCCTCTATAAGGGAAAGTTCGGAGGGCTTATTAAAAAACTCCAACCGGGGCTTATTTATACCTAATGGTGATCCAAAAAATCCCTTTTTAACATATAAATATGAAGCATAAAGCGGATTAAAAACTACAACTCTACCATTAATAAATTTAGTAGGAATTTTATCAGGTATTTGATCTTCTATATTGTCCAGCGAAATTTGTTCTTGTTCTTTTAAATCGTTTTTACTCATTATATTAGAATAATTAAAATAATTTATTAAATATATCAAAAGAAATATAATATTATACGAAGATTCTTTTTTATATTATAATAAGGAGAGTCTATTAAATTCTTCAAAATTAATTGAAAATGAGGTGTAGATCCTAACGTGATAATAAAGAGAGCGAGATTAGCCGGGTCTTGGTATCCTGGAACAAAAAATGGATTATTAAGAAAATTAGATGAATGCTTTTTAAATTCCGAATTTGGTCCTGGTAAAAAGCCCGAATCTAAAAATTTAGATGAACGATCTATAATTGGGGGAGTTTCACCTCATGCAGGCATTAGTTATTCAGGAGAATGTGCCGCGTATACCTATTTAAATTTATTTGAAGAGCGTATACCTGATACCGTTATTGTTATAGGTTTTGAGCATCAAGGTTATGTTGATCCCTCAATACTCAATGAAGGTGAATGGGAAACTCCAATAGGTAATATTCCCATTGATAATGAATTAGCGGATTTAATTTTAGAAAACAGCAAACTTTTAAAAGCAAACAGCAGAAATTTTTTACAAACTTCTGAAAATAGTTTAGAACTCCAAATGCCCTTTATAAAATATTGCGCTGGAGATAAAGATGTTAAAATTGTACCGATTAAAATAAGAACGCATAATTACAATGAACTTGAGCAAATTGCAGATGAAATTGCAAATGGAATTAAAAAAAGTGAAAAAGATATAGTTATTGTTGCCTCATCAGATATGTCGCACGAGAATGTATCCTCCCAAAAAGAATTAGAACAATTTAAAAGGAATGATATGTTGGTAATTGAAGAATTTATTAAATTAAATGCTAAAAATGTATTAAATCCAGAGAATATAATCCCTCCAGGAGGTTTTTTAAACCCATACCAACAAGCAACAATTTGCGGCACTATTACTATGGCAACATTAATAATTACTTGCAAAAAATTAAATGCAAGTAAAGGAAAAATGTTGAAATATTATACAAGTAGTGAGAAAACAGGTATGTTAGGTGGTTATTGTGTGGGATATTTCTCGGGAATAATTATAAAATAAATTATAATAAGGATCTAAAATGTCGGAAGAAAATGACGAGTTAGATGATTTTATAAGCCTTTGGAAAAAAAGGCGCGCTGAGCAAGGTAAACCTTCAGTTATAGGAGAAACTCTTGATAAACTAGAAGATAGCGAAAATCGCATTAAAGAATTAGAAAAAGAAAATGCAGAATTAAAAGAGAAAATCCGAATAAATTTAACCGTCATCGATGAGATTGAAAAAGAAATTCTGAAAAATAAAGAAAAAATTAAGAAATTAACCGAACAACTTGAGTCACAGAGAAATGAATATGAAATAAAAATTGCAAATTTAACGGAACAGTTAGAAGATCTAAATAAGAGGAATGCCTTACAAGAAGAGTTAATAAACGAGAAAATTGAGGAAATTCGGAATAAAGAAATGAAAATAAATGAATTAAATATGAAAATAGAACAATTTGAAACAAAAACTAATGTAGAAATAACTGAAAATTTGCAATCTGAATTAGCTAAGAAGAAAGTGTTAATTGAAGAACTAAGAAGTGAAATTAAAGATTTAGAATCAAAATTAATAGATGTATCTAATGAAAAGACCGAATTAGAAGAAATGCTAAATAATAAAATAGAAAAAATCAAAGAACTCCAAGCTAAATTAGACGAAATAAAAACAAAAAAAGTTGCAAAAACACAAGAAGCTCCAAAGACATTAGAAATATTATGCCAAGATCTTCAATCAGATCTTAATAAATATAAACGGATTGTTAAACAATTAAAAGAGGAAAATAAAAGATTAAAAGATCAATTAGGAGGCAAAAAACCAGCTGTTGATTTTAAGGAAATTGATTTATTAAAAAAGGAAAATGAAAAATTGAAAGAAAAGCTCAAAATTTACCAATCTGGATCTAATATAAGTAGCGAATTAGAACAAAAAGTTAGCGAATTAAAAAGAGAACTTGAGGAAAAAAACAAATTGATAGAAAAATTGCAAACCCGACAAATAAGTGCCAAAACAACAGAGTCCACTCCAGTTTCGGGGCTAATCGAAGATTTACAAAATAAAATCAATAAATTAAAAATCGCATTAAAAGAAAAAAATAAAATCATTGAAGAATTAAAGAAAAGTAAATGAATACAATTAACAAACCAATCTCCATTACTTTCGCAGGACATTTTGCTGTTGATAATATAATTAGATTTAATGTGGAAAATGAACCAACATTAGGAGGAAGTGTTACTTATTGTTCACTCGCTCTGAGTAATTATGCAAATGATGTAGAAATTCATATAATATCATGTATAGGAAAGAATAATTTTAACAATTCTTTTTTAGATATTTTAAAAAAGCAAAATATCAATCTTAAAGGAATTACATGGTATGATACTAATAATACCAATTTTGTTTTAAGGTATTCAGATCATTCAAGAACACTTATCCTCCGTTCTAAAAGTCCTGATTTATCTATTAAAAATATTCCTAAAGAGTATTTAAAAGAGCCTCCCGATGCGTTTGTTTTCGTCCCGATATGCAATGAAATTCCTTTTGATTTTGTTGAGAGTATTGTAAATCTTTTTCCAAAAAGTTATATCGGAATGGATTTGCAGGGTTTCATAAGAAAGATAGACGATAATGGAAATGTATTAATGGAAAGAGAGGAAAAAATGCTTGAAAATATTAATAAAATTATAGATATAACCGGAGATAAATTAATATTAAAAGGTTCTGAAGAAGAAATGAAATTAATTTCCGGGAAAACTAATTTGGATGAGGTTATGGAATATTTTAATGCTGTCAGATTTAAAGGAATATCAATAATGACTTTAGGAGAAAATGGTTCAATGATAACAAGAAGGGGTGAAAAATTATTAAAAATTCCTGCATTTCGGCCAAAAAAGGTTGAAGATGAGACAGGTGCGGGAGATGCATATCTGGCAATTTTTATGTATGAATTTTTAAAATCAGATAAATTATGGGATTCTATAGCTCAAGCAGGATTATTTGCTTCTGCTGCAGCATCATTTTTAGTGGAGGAAAAAGGGCCATATGGCTTTAAATCTAAAGAACAAATATTAGAAAGAATTAGAAATAAAAAATATATTTTTTAGGTGGAAATTATTCATATAAATGTTCATTATGCAGTCGGTATTATTATAGCTTCAATTTCAAATTACTTTATAGGTTTAACTCTTTTTGAGTTTATTTTAATTGTGTTTTGCTCTTTTTTAATGGATTTTGATATTATTTTATCTAAATATGCAAGAGATAATAATCATAGAATGTTAATTACACATTCTATAATACCTGCTTTACTAATCATTTTAATAGGCTTAATAATGACATGGCCTGCGTTAATAATTGGCGGAATTGCATATTTAATACATGTTATTATCGATACATTTGACTGGGGTACAAATTTTTTTGGTGTTAATAAAAATCCTTGGGGTTTAAAACTTTTAATTTCTAAACAAGAATTAAAAAATCTGGAAACAATTTTGAAAGATTTTAAAATTAAAAAATCTTTTTTTGATTTTCGATATTATAGTAAAAAAACAATTCTAACAATAGAATTTATATTAGCGATTTTCATGATTCTCTGTGCCTATTTTTTTGCTCTCCAATTTTTTCTAATGATATTATTATATTTCCCGTTCTTGGCATTTCATATCTATGTTTATCTCAAATTAAAAAAAATTGAAGGAAATAATTAGATATTCAGATTTTAATAAAATATTGAACTTATATTTAAAAATTAAGTCTAAATATGATAATTAAAAAAAGATATTATTTTTTTAAGTGATAAAATTATGTCAGATGAAATGAAGACAAATGTAGGGATTAAATTAGCAGAAGAAAATTCCCAAATGATTTTTAAATGTGATTTAGGCAAAATGAAAGTAAAAGATTGCTATATTGACGAGGAACATCGAGATGAGATGGATATGCTTGGCCCAAATCCCGCAAGATTATTAGCCTTGGGCGTTTTAGGATGTTTAAGTGCAAGTTTTATTTTTTGCATTAATAAACGTGGTTTTAAAGTTGATGATTTTGATGCAAATGCGGAAGTTTATATAAAAAGAAATCAACAAGGGTTTTGGAGGATTGAAAAAATTGATGTAAATATTAATCCAAAAATAAAAGATCCAATTGCATTTAAAAGAGCCAAACAATGTTTAAAAGAAGGCAGAGATGGCGTTAGTTTTTTCGAGCAATATTGTATTGTTACACAAAGTGTCAGAAAAGGTATTCCCGTTGATGTAAATATTAATTTTGAATGAAGAGAAATTCAATTTTGATAATTTAAATTTTAAATTATTATAATATTATAAATTAATTTATTTTTAATCTCTTATTCCCTCATCTGTAATTAAAAAAATAGTTTCTTCCTCCGGTAAATTTGGAGCGTCTACAATTTTAGCAATTCTCTGTTCTCCTTTTCCCTTTCTAAGATAAATTCTAATTGTCGCTCCATGAGCGATAATATTTCCTCCAGTTGGTTTTGTAGGGTTCCCATAAAAAACATCTGGAGAAGAAGCTACCTGATTGGTAAAAACAGCTGCCAATTCATCATAAATTTCTGTTAATCTATGAAGATCATGAATATGATTATTTAAAATTTGTTGTCTTGTTGCTAAAGTGCCTCTTCCTATATACTCACTACGGAAATGTCCTATTATGGAATCAATAACAATTAATTTTATATTTTTTTCGTCTATTATCTTTGAGGCTTCTTTCAGAAGAAGAATTTGATGATCACTATTATATGCCCTGCCAACAATTATATTTTTTAATACCTTATTATAATCTAAATTAAGAGCTTCAGCAATCTGAATTATTCTTTCGGGTCTAAAAGTCCCTTCTGTATCAATAAAAAGAGCGGCACCTTCTAATCCGCCTTCATCATAGGGTAATTGAACATTGACACATAATTGATGGGCAAGCTGGGTTTTTCCAGTTCGATATTCCCCATAAAGTTCCGTAATTGCACCCGTTTCTATACCGCCACCTAATAATTCATCAAGATTTCGACTTCCCGTGGTTAATTTTCGCATTAATTTCCTTTTTTCCCAAATCTGATTTGCAGATTTAAAGCCCATTTTCTCGATTTCTTGAGCGGTTCTTATCAATTTTAATGCTGTTTTCTCTCCTAATCCAGTATCCTCCATTAATCTCGCAACGGACATCATAGCTAAATTGCGAATTGAGGTTATGCCCGCTTTTTTTAATTTTTTTAAAGTAATATCTCCTACCCCAGGGAGATCTTTTAAATTATATTGTCTTTCTTTTTGATTTATTTCTGATTCTTCTTTTTTATTATTATTTTCAGATTTACTTTTCTTAGCCATTATTATCATAATAAAATTAGATTTTAAATAAATAAACTTAATAAAATAATAGAAAAAATTGGTTTATTTTTATTCTTCACTTTTAGTAATGAGTAATAGAACAATAAATAAAATCACCGAAAATAACAATGTTAAAACCGCCATTGATTGGGGAACCCATATATAACTCAAATATAGGAATGGCGGAATAAAAATAGCTACAATTATTATTAAAGCAGGAACTGCAATATCTTCTCCTTTAATATCAAGTATCATAGGTATCGTAGCCAATAGGATCAAGATTGTTGCAGCAATTCTAAAGCCCATTAATGAGGTGGTATTCACCCATGAATTTATATTATATTTGGAATCATAAACATTTGGTAAATAGAAATACCAAAATTTAGCAGTATTTTCTTGCATCTCCGGATTCACTTGTTCTGCGGGTAATATTGCTGTAATAATCAATTGTACCAAAATCCCTAATGCCAAAAATAATAAAACATCATCAAAATCTCTGTTTTTACGTTTCACACCAATAATATCCCTAAGTAAACAGAGATTCCATAAAGCAAATAATATTGTATAAATATTTAAAATGTCTAAGGATGTCCATCCTTCTTTGTAAATTAGGTACCACATATAATTTACAGGGATCACTGCCATAATATAAGCGAGGTAATCATATTTTTCTTCTCTCCTAAATAGATCAAATAAAAAGAAAACTCCGAATATTATCCAGCATGTAATTAAAATTATTATTGAATTTATACTTAAAGCAGCCAAATTTTACTCATCTCATTATTATATTTTTGCTCAAAATAATAATATATTATGATTTTTAGAAAATTTAAATTTCATTAATTATTTTTTCAAGTTTTTCAATCATCTCTTTTGCTTTATCAATTTCTTCAGATTCCGCGGATAATAATATTGAATCCCTATTTAAAGCTAATTTTATCGTAGCGAATGAATTCTCATCAAATACTTTCAGTTCGTTAATAATATCACGATATTCAAATTTATATTCTTCTATCTTTTGCCTTAATTTATAATGAAAATTTTCAATTTTTTCAGAACTCGCGGGAATTGTTTTATTTACTTTTATTCCCTTTGGAAAACCTCGTGTCAGAGAACTTAAGAGATCGTTTTGAGAAGCCATGATTTCTAAGATTTTTAATAAAATAAAATTGCCATCACTAATAGGAGCATATTGGGGAAAATAAAATTTAAATGTATCAGCAGCACCAAATATAGCACGCTCTTCCCTAATTTGCCGAGAAATCTCACCAGGATAATTAGGTACTTGTTTTAATGGATAACCTAAATCTTCAATAAATTCTTTTACTACTGGTGATAACTCCCCAATAGTTATAATCTTACTTTTTTTCGATTTTTTAATACGTTCATCATATACGATACAAAGCATAAGAAGATCTTCAAAACTAACTTCTAAACCATTCTCATCAATAACTAATATGCGGGAACCATCAACATCAAAACAAACACCTAAATGGCTTTTAGATGCTTTAACGATTTCTGCAGTATTTCTTATTGTATTAATATTTGGAACGGGGTCTAATGATTTTTGCCTATAATGTGTGTTCAATGCAATAAATTCCACACCAATATCATTAACTAATAAGGGTGTTAAATTCCCGGTAGGACCATATGAACAATCAATTACTACCTTAAGATCTGCTTGTTTAATTAATTTTTTTGATACAAATTGTTGTAATGATTTAATATAAATATCATCAGTTTGAGGTATTGCTGTAATTTGACCAATCTCGCTAGGATCAACCCTTCTTGTCTCTTTAGGATAATTATTAAAGGAAGTAATTATTTTTTCCATTTCTGACGGAGATAATTCGATGCCGCCTGCATCTACAAATCTGACGCCTACATCTTCATTAAAAAGATGACCCCCAGAAAAATAGAGACCTCCACTCGCCCCAAATCGTCTAATTGTAAATTGTAATAAAGGAAAAGTACAATCAGATAAATTCAAAATATTAACTCCTGAACTCATCAAACCAGAAGTACAACCGCGCTTCAACATACGGCTATCATTATGATAATCTCGTCCAATAACAATTGACTCACCTTGCTTAAACAGACTTCCATACACAGCACCTAAAGAGCAAGAAATCTCGGGTGTAAAAGTATAGTTTGCTCGCCCAGAAATTCTGCCCAGCTTATTCAGTTGTCTGAGATCTTTAATCATTATAATGTTCACCATTAAAAGTTATTCATTTTATTCAATTGGAAATATTATTATTCTTAGTAAAAATGATACTTATATTTAATTTCTTTTATTTTTAGTCTTAAGATTTTTATTAAAATTTGAAAAAAATAATAAAACTTATTCCTAATTAAGAATATTAAAAATTATTAAATTATAATTAATAAATTTGGTGTAATTATAACATTGGAACCAATTGGAAGTTTTTCACTTGTTTTACATTCTCATCTTCCATGGGTATTAAATCATGGTGTATGGCCTCATGGAACCTCTTGGTTAAATGAAGCTGCCGCAGAAACATATATCCCTCTATTAATTGAGCTTTATAAGTTAGTTGATGAAGGATATCATCCAAAATTAACAATTGGATTGACACCGGTATTATGTGAAATGCTAAGACATCCCACATTTATCGATGAATTCATTAATTATTTAGATGAAAAAATAGCCGCAGCGAAGCATGATGAGAAAGATTTTAAAGAGAATAAGTATGAGGAAGGAAGAATTAGACTTACAAAATGGTGGCAAGAATTTTATGAACGTGTAAAAGATAATTTTATTCATAATTATAATAAAGATATAATAGGCGCTTTTAAATTACTTCAAGATAAAGGTTTATTAGATATTATTACATGTGCAGCAACTCATAGTTATAATCCACTATTATCAAGTGATATTTCTATTTATGCTCAATTTAAAATAGGCGTAGAAAATTATAAAAAACATTTCGGTCGAGAACCTACGGGAGTATGGCTTCCTGAGTGTGCTTATCGCCCAGGATACCGATGGAAAAACCCAATTACGGGAGAAGAATATGATCGCCCTGGACTTGAATATTTTCTTGCTAAAAATGGTTTAAAATATTTCTTTATAGATACACAATTATTATTAGGAGGTAAATCTCAAGGAGTATATGCTGCCAGATTTCCATTGTTGCAAAAGCTTTGGAAACAATTTGCTACTCAATATGAAGAAATCCCCACATCATTTGAGAAATCCCCATATGAACCATATCTTGTAGCTACCCGATCAGCAGAAGAACCTGTAGGCTTCTTTACAAGGGATGAAAAAACGGGAATAGTAGTATGGAGCGGTGAACACGGATATCCTGGATGTGCAGAGTATTTAGATTTTCATAAAAAACATTATCCAGGAGGACTTAGATATTGGAAAGTTACAGGTCCAAAGGTAGATTTAGGTGATAAGATGCTATATTGGCCTGATGATGTTCCGCCAAAATTAGATGAAAATGCAAGTCATTATATTAATTTGGTAAAAGAAATCCTAAGAGAACATAATAAAAAATTTGGTGATCATGGAATAGTTGTTGCCCCTTATGATTGTGAATTATTCGGACATTGGTGGTTTGAGGGAAATTGGTGGCTTGCAAGAATCCTTAGATGGATGGAAGATGATCCTGAAGTTGAATTAACAAATACCCGATTATATCTTGAAAAATATCCTCCAAATAAGACAGTACAAATAATTGAAGGTTCTTGGGGGCAAGGTTCAGGACATTGGGTTTGGTTTAACGAATGGACCATTTGGACATGGGAAAAAATATATGAATGTGAGAAAAAATGTGAAGAAATAATGGCAAAATATGGGAACTCAACGGATCAGAATTTAATAAAAATTTTAAAGCAACTTGCCAGAGAATTATTATTATTACAGAGTAGCGACTGGCAGTTTTTAATATCAACCTGGTCTGCGAGAGATTATGCGGAAAATAGAGTTGCACTCCACTATGAAAATTTTATTAGATTATATGAAATGGCAAATAATTATGGGGCAGGAAAAAATTTAAATGAAGGCGACTGGCATTTTTTAGGAATGCTAGAGGAAGCGGATGGTTTATTTAAAGAACTTGATTTAAAAGCATTCTTTTTAAAATAATTTTTACCAATTAAACTCATCTTCTTTTGCCGCAAGTCTTCTTTGTAATTCTAAAAGCCTCTCTTTCATTGCCGCTTCTGATTTTTTTGCAACATCTACTTGAGCTTTTAATTCTCTAATTTTTGCATTAAGTTGCCTTATTTTCATATATGAACCACTTGCACGATTTAATGCATCAGGACTTATCATTTCGAGTTGTTCTGTTAGACGAGCAATAATTTCGTCTTTTCTAGCTAATTGTGCTTTTAAATATTCTAATTCCTCTTTTGATACTTCCGATTCTGTATCTATTCCAGAAGGTTTAATTTGATTATCAATCGTGGAAGCAACTTTTTTAGCTTCATTGAGAGCTTTTTTTGTTTGCTCTAATTCTTCTGCTAAACTATTTGCTT
>CAZVTX010000003.1:32167-32991 GCA_964629395.1 uncultured archaeon | reverse complement strand
GACATTTTTATTATTAAAGATTTAGGGAAATATAGATGTTTTTTCTGAAAAAGTTTAAATATTCAGAAAATCATTATTTTTTTATGAATATTATTGATAAAGCGAAAGTTGGGAAAAAAGGAGAAATTTTACCTAAAAAGAAATTAAGAGAAATAGCTGGTATAAAACCTGGAGATGATGTATTGATTCAAGCCGCCGATGGTGAATTAATTATAAGAAAGATATATTCAATTGAAGAAGCTTTAAATATGCCGATTATTTCTTCAGGAACTCCCGAAAGTATTGAAAAAGATATTGAAGAAGAATTAAAAAATCAAGAAAAGCTAACAAATGAAGAGCATTAAATCAATTATTCTTGATACAACCTATATTTTACCTTTATTTGGAATTGAAATTAATTTAAGTAAACCATTTTTGGAAGATCTTAAAAAGATTTGGAAAAATGAGATTGAAGATTTTAAGATTTATTTACCTTCGATTTGTTTAATAGAATCTATGTATAAGTTGCTTAATGAATATAATAAAAAGAAAAATTTTGAGATTTTAGAGAGATATTATAAAATAATACCAACAATTCTTAATTTACCAATTGAAATTTTTTATTGCGAATTAAATCCAATTATTAGTTTAAATGCAGCAAAAATAAGACATTACGGACATAAGGATTTTATGGATTGCTGGATTGCTGGAACTGCTTTATTTCTAAATGGAATACTTCTAAGTGAAGATACTCAATTAAAATCAATAATAAAACAAATTCCAGAATTTAAACATTTAGAAATATGGTCTTGGGATGATTTAAAGAAACATAAAGTTTTAAAATA
>CAZVTX010000003.1:0-32157 GCA_964629395.1 uncultured archaeon | reverse complement strand
TTATTCAATTTTTCGGGAAATTCTGGACAGTGGATGTCCTTTTGCCTTTAATTCAAGTTCGTTAAACCAGCCAAAAGGAGGCCTCAATGTCATATAACCTTTTGTTTGCAAAATATTTTCCATATCTTTCAATGTTTCAAGTCCAAATTCGGGTGAGCTCAACTTTCCGAATAAATGGGCGAAAGAAAGAATTACGATTTTATTTATTTTAAGTTGATTTGTGATCTTCTCAATTTCAATTATAGCTTTTGCTATAAGTGCGGGATTTTCCTCATCTTTTTTTTCTACGCTTATAAAAAGGACCAAAACATCTTCAAGTCTTCCTTCTCTGTTTTTTTCATTTAATTCTTCAAAGATTTTAGAGCGACTTCTCTTAGTCGTTTTATATGAAAAATAATCACAATGAAAAGAAAGAAATCTCATATATTTTCTATATTTTGCTAAGTTAAAAATAATTGTATAAAAAAGATTATAAATATCCAATATCATCTGCGGTATATGATATGTTCATAATAGTTGCCGTTAATAAATCCATCTCTTTACCGCGATTTTGTGCAAGAATTTTAACAGCCTCTTCCGTACTAAGATTCTCTTTAATTATTTTTGATACTGCAAGTCCGACGGCTCTCGGGTCATCGTAACCAGGATATAAAAGATTCCTTCCTACGAGGCATCCTTTCACATTTTTACCTGCTCCCATTCCTTTCTCAAAATTTTCCAGTATATCAGTAGGATTACCAGTACTGGCACCGCCGAGCATTAATATAGGGTTTGAAGTGCTTCTTACAACATGTTCAAAATCATCAACATAAGGAATCTTAAGCCATATATTTGAAGATCTCCCGCCTAAAGCCGTTGCGATTCCGATTGTCTTTATTAGCTCATCAGCAGTAAGTATTACTCTATAACTACCATCTCTTTGGCGCTCTACGGTCAATGGTTCTAAAAATGCGGGAATATTATATTTATTGCATTCTCTTATCATTTTAGCGCATGTTTCTAAAGTTCTCTGGCTATATCTTGCCATATTTGTTTTTAAATCTAATCGAAACATCATTTTAGCTCCATCGAGCCCTAATTTATGAATATCCTCTACTGTATATGCTGTGACTAAATCATCCATTTCATATTGCGAACCTTGAAGTCCTCCTCTATTAGTGCAACCTATTAAGATTTTATTATCAAGAAAGCTCTTTCCTCCATTTTGCTTGTGAATATAATTTAGGAGTATTAAATCATCCATAATATCAGGTGTTGTCATTACGCCATCAATCTCATCAAGCATAAGAACGCGAATAATCCTCCCTAAATATTGCTGTCTATCACCCATTGCAAGAGGGTCATTGCCAACATTTGTAACTCTTCTCGCGGGATGATCTGCAGCAATTATTACCAAATTAGAATCCCATGGATGTTCTCTTTTGACACGCTCTTGATATTCATTAAATAAAATCTCATCAATATTATTTTTCTTTAATTCAGTAATCATATAGAAGATTTTTTCCGGTAAAAATCTCCTTGTCTTAAATCTATAAGAGCCTAATGCATAATTAACATCAATTTGCTGTCTGGCTTCTTCAAATCCCGCCATTGCAATTTTTATAACTGATTCACTTAATTGACGCCCTCGGGGCATGTATTCAAAACCAATACCACCTTTATATTCAATATCATTAAGGACTCTTAAGAATTCCTTTAAATCTTCGGGAGTTACATTCCCATTTGGATAATCCATAGAAACATGTAAATCGCCATAATTAGGATCATTTTTATCCGAAACACTATTGGCAATATGAACCCAATTTAAAAAATCCGCAATAACTCTTAATACATCAACCGTCTCATGAGAATAACCGTTCTTTAATAAATACATATGGGATAAATCGTAGAGAAGCCCAAATTCCTGATGACGATAAACATTTCTTATCTCAACAGCTAGAGTGCGAGCCTCATCTGAAGGACCAATTAATTGATTTTTACAACCTGGTTCATCTAAACGATCAAAAGTTTCTAAAGTCATTAACATAGGCTTTTTCTTGTGCTTTTTTGCAATTTCTTTATTATATAAGCATAACTCATTTATCGATTTGACCAAAGAACCGTAAGCAACCCTTCGATCTTTTAGACCATTTTCAGTACCAGGATCCCGACCGCTTAAAAAGGTAAATTGTTTTGCTCCGTATTCATATGCTTCCTTTAAGTAAAATTTTAATCTCTTAACGGCATTCTTACGCTCTAATTCATCAATCGAACTAATATCCGTTGGCGCAATTAGGTTATCCTCGTTTATTAATTGAATTGGTTCAGCAGAATAAGTAATAAATTTAAAATCCTTAATTGCTTCTATGAATTTCGCTTTTATTTCAGGATCCTTAATGTGGGTTACTTCTATTCCATCAAAATATTTTAAACTTTTTATAAATTTGATAGAATCTAATAAATATTTCTCAGGCGCTTCTCCTAACATTGTAGACATTCCTAATCTAGGTCCCGGAAAAGCCATGAAATGAACTAAGCTTTTCACATTTTTTTCGAATGCCATTTTTTTATTCCTCATTTATGTTCATAATTTTATTTTTTCCTAAGATAATTATTATAAATAGTATATTTAAATATTTCGATAGCTCTCTAAAAAAATACATATTGATACTAAAGAAAGTAATATGTAATATAAATAAAGATCGTACTATCCATAAAAATATAATATTTAATACGCTTAAAATTTTTATATGATTGATGACAATTTTTAATATATGCCCGTAAAAAGAGACTGGATCATAAGAATGGTTGATTTATTTCATAAATTAAAAATAGGCGTTTTATACAATAAAACAAATGTTAGAGATGTTCTTAAAGATGAATGTGATGATTCAATTAGCTTGCCTACAACAGGAGAACTCCTTGAGGCGATTATAAATGCTCAAAATAACGGTATGATTTTTAAAGTTGGGAATAAATTCAGAAAATTAATTAAAAAAGAAACAGCAGGTAAAGATTCGCTTTATGAATTAATTGAATTTGATGATCTTGAATCAGTTTTATAATATTTTATTATTAAAGATAAAGAAGTGATGTAATTTTCAATGGTATAAAAAAGAGATAATTATCCACTTTAAAAATAAAATTGAAAATTCGAGGTGATAAATGAAATGGGAAAAGTTATTTCCGTAAGAATTAATAAAAATTTAGAGGAAATTATTAAAAGATATTCAGAAATAAAAAAAGAAGAACAATCTAAACTGATTAGAGAACTAATTAATAATGGGAATATTTATTTAGCTATAAAAGGTTATGCTAAAGGAAAATATTCTATAAGTAAAGCAGCATATCTAGCAAATCTTCCTTTATTAGAATTTATAGATATTATCACGGATTTAGGTGTAAAATCTAAAATTAGTAAAGAAGATTTATTGGAAGGATATGAATATTTAGAGAGCCTCGCTAAAAAGGATTAATTTATTGAGAATTTATTAGATGGAATTTACAAAATCCTAAATCTTTTTTATGAAACTCTATTTTGTTTCTTATAAAAATTTAATATGGTCTTACTAATCCTTCTAATTGTTTCAGAAAGTGCAGATGCTGAAATGTTTAATTCTTTTGCTAATTTCGTTAGTGAAATTCTACGTGGTATATCGAAATATCCTTTTCTTAAGATAAGATCAAGTATTTCTTCCTGTCTTTTAGTTAATAATGCATTATCTGAATAATAACCAATACTACTTATTTGAAAATCAATATTTTTATTTTCTAATTCTGAAAGAAAACTATCAATTTTCTTCCGCTCTGCAATTGCATTAATTTGAAGGAATCCTTCTTTAACAATTAAAGGATAAATTAAAAGTAATTGGGTTTTAATTAAAGCGCCGAGAATCCAAGGGTCTTTTGTTTTAACGCTTAATAAAATATCATTTTCATTTTGAAATAATATTTGATAATCTACTAAATCTGAAGCGGTTTTCAATTCTGAAAGAAATTTTCTTATATTAGATCCGATAATCTGTAATAATGTAAGCCCAGTATTCTCATCTAATAAAAGTTTGGAAAGAATTTTAAAATTTAGATTAGGAAAAGAATATGTAAATCTTGACAACCATTTATTTTTTGGTATTTCAATCTTAAATTTTACCTGGACAATATCGGATTTTGACTTCATTTTCTTTTCCTTTTTAAATATACTTTATATATAAAGGAAAATAAATATTCCCTTTTAAAAGATATATTTATCAAGAAAATAATAAATTGGTGATTAAAATAATCTCTCAAGAAATTATGCAATTTGATCCATCAGCTGCTTTACCTATGTTCATTATATGGATCGTTATAAGCACAATTGCGATATTCTTAATTATAAAGAATAAAATGAGTAAAAAATCTGCTCTAATCATTTATACAATCTCGCTTTTACTTGGAGGAATCTTATTAGGAGCATTACCAAATCCCGTTATGCCGATTCAAATCATTCTATTGAATGTTAGCACTAAAGGAGGAGCGACAACTTTAATAATGCCGATGATAATTATTTTAATAATACTGCTTTTAAGTGTTGTTGTATTTGGAAGACTATTCTGCGGATATGCATGTCCTTTAGGTGCCTTACAGGAACTTGCCTCAAAATTGAAGTTTAAATCAAGTATAAAAGAGCAAAAAGATATAAAATATAAAATAGATATTTCGTATAGAACCGCAACTATAATAAGATGGGTCTTTTTTATTATTTTGATAATAGGAGCAATCTTCTGGAGTATAGCGCTTTTACAAATAATAAATCCGTTCTTAGGTTTTAAAATATTTACAAGTCCAGGTTTAATGTTATTGTTAGTACCCGCAATATTTCTTGGAATCACTTTCATTGCAAGTTTTTTCATTTATCGTCCTTGGTGCCGACTTTTCTGTCCTTTTGGTGCGTTGGCTTCTTTAGTAGGCTATGTTAGTCTGGGAAAATTAACGCGAACAGATGCTTGCACGGATTGCGGTTTATGTGAGAAAATTTGCCCGACACATCAAGCTGAAAGAAATTCCGGCAAAAGTGAATGCTATTATTGTAATAGATGTATTGATATTTGTCCCTCTAATGCTATTGTTTTTAAAATAAAAAAATAAATTTAATTTACCTAATTTTTTTTCCCATTTTTAGGAAGATTTAAAACTATAAAAGTGCTTAAAAAGATTATAGCTTTATTAATTAAATCAATGTAATCTTTTTATAAATAAACCTTTATTAAAAATTTATTTTAAAATTTCTTAAAAGCCATTAAAGAATTATTTCTTCTCAATATATTCTTGGATTTTTTTTTTCCATTTTTCCACGCTTTTATCTTTATATTCTTCTCCTTTAATAATTAATCTCTCAATAGTTTCTTTCCTTTTTAAATCCCATAAATCTTCTTTTTTTAATTTAAACATCTTTAATTAAATCCTCCAAATTTATTTTTTTAATAATTTCATTACTTAGTTTTAATTTTTTTTCTCTCTCTTCATCATATAATTTATTTAATACTTGCATAATTTCATCATCAGCGAAAATTTCAATAGGAGGCTTTTCTTTTCTTAATATTATAATATCAGTTAACGCCCAACACCTGTATGAGATTCTGCAGTTTTTTTAGCTCTGAAAGCAAAATATAATCCTTCTTTTAAAGAAGATTTTTTTGAATAACCTTCTTGATCGAAAAATATAACTGAAAAAGGAGTACCTGATCCAATACTATGATAACATAAATCAGAAACATCATTTACTTCATACTCATTATTTAAAGAATATATTTTAGCTTCATTGTTATCATTAAAACCCGCAATTAAACAATTTAATTGAAGTGAAAATTTTGCATTTTTTGCAAAAATAAAATTTTTTAAATCATTTGGACATATATGAATATTTTCTATAAATTCTTTCTGAGTTTTCCAAATTGTCTGAGTTAAAATTAATCTTTCAAGTTCATTTTCCTTGATTTTTTTCATTACTTTTAAAACACATTCTAAAAAATCATCTATATTATTTTTTATTTCTATTTTATTTTTTACTCGGATAATATCATCTAAAGTTCCAGCAAATCCAATAGCATTATTTCCAAATAAAAATATTTTAGATGCCTCTCCTTCTTTTTCATATTGAATAAATTCACCCATAGAAGAAGAAAGCATGCGATCTGCAATTAATATAATAGTATCTCCATTTTCACATATAGAAGCTTGAACTAAAGTCATTCTTTTAATTTTTATTGTTTTATTTAAAATCTATTTTTATATATCTTAATTATTCTTTAACTAATAATATAAAGATAATTAAATAAATACATCTAATTTTGAAATTTATTTTTCTAAATTGATAATTAAATCTCTCTTTCAATAAAAATTAATTTGAAAATTTCAATTATTTAACAATAAAAGCTTATTTTAAAAACTTTCACATATATTCTGTCCACTTTTTCTCTCCGATATTTGTTAGATTTACTTTTTCGCTTAAATTATCCAGCATATTTCCGATTTGCTCCCTTGCATTGTAAACTATAGATGGGTGATCACAATAAACCCATTTTTCTCCTACTACTGTGTTAATTATATTCTCTAATTCATTTTCATAATTCTCGATATCTTTCTCGGAGATAATTTCGGGATTATCCTTTAGGTAATCAATAGTTGCTTTTAAAAGCCAGAGATATTCAAAATCTTGTTGAGCCATAAGATAATTTTCCCATCGAAGTGAGTCATAATAATTTCCATTCCGATAATAAATGAACCAACCATCTCCCCAGCCATTGTAGCCAATTCCGTACTGTCCGTGATAATAAGCGGTTGAGGACCAATATAAAAATCCGTGAAGTCCATAAAGCCAGCACTGCCAAAGTAAAATTCTGCATTCATAAAGACGATTATATAAGTGGGAATTGGGCCAAGGAGCCATAGGTCCTACACACGCATACATCCAAAACTCTCTCCCTGCTTTAATGCGATCATCCCATCTTTCTTTATCGCGGTCATAACTAACAGGACAATAAATATCTATATAATCTCTTAAATCTTCAAGTTCAGCAGTCGGCGGAGTTGTTGTCATAATTTTTATTTTTGGAGCGGCCTCTTTCATTGCTTTTAATAATATTTTAAGATCTGCAAAATAGTCAGCCCTGGAATCATATTCTTCAGGAATAAACATTTGAAATTCATCAATAAAATAATAATAGCAGTAATTTAGCCATCCTTTTGCTATCATGTGCGATTGCATTCCTTCTAACCATTTTTTCATTTTTGACATACGATCATCATCGTTAATATATGGGACTCTACCATCAGCTATACCTAAAGGATATTGGACGGTAAATGCATTCATCCCGCCATTTAATTTATATTGTGTTTTATTGTCCCACCAAGTCCAATTGAAAATCCATTCTTTTGATGTATCATTCCAATAACATACATACCCGCCTGGCGAGCCTAATTGGTTAATATTAGAGGCTGCCCTGATCGGAACCCCATAATCATTCATTCTATGATATAAATAATTATTAACGATATCATCTTCATAATGGTGACCCCCGATATTTGTTCTCAGATGTCTCATCTTAGGAACGGCAAAATCCCATATTTTAAGATTTATTTTTATTTTTTCGGATTTATCTCCATTGAATTTAAATTCTATTTGTCCTTCATATGTTCCTGCTTTTATATTATAAGGTGTTTTAATTGAAAACCAAAAGATATAGTTTTGCTTACGGGTCAAATCAATTCTATTAAAAGGTAAGAGGACATCGGGAAATTCATTCTCAATAATATATTCTTCAAGTCGTAGATTACTGTAATTGGCACCTATAATTTGAGAATTATCATCTTTATTTACAAAATCCGAAATATTATAAGTTAAAGACTTTATAGGTTCTCCTAATAAATGCCAAACTAATTGAAATGCACCGTATTCGTTTTTTGCCAATTTCAATTCTACTGCATCTATTCGAGGGGACGATTCAAGACAAATCTCGGTCTTCCTACCGACCCGCTCTGACGCATTTTGAAGCCAAATATAATAATTTCCGGGAGAGTAGATTAAAATTGGTTTTTTATAATTTTCACGAAAGGAAAAATAAATAAGAACTCCTCCTAAAGCTGCAATTACAACGATTATAGATAAAGAAATGGCAATTACTTTTTTTTGCCGATGATTAGGAGTATTATTAGTTAATGCTTTTGGATTTCGTTTTGCCTTTAAAATATTACGTGTCTTATTCTTCTCCTCAGAATTGATATTTTCATTTGATAATTTTGTCTTTCTAACAAGAGGAAATATTATATCCGAGATCATGTGATTAATGCCATAACCAATTAATAAAATTAAAGCCAAACCAAGGCAGAACCAAAAAAATATTTCATTAGTTTGATCCGTTAGCGGTGGATCACCTCCGGGATTATTAATAAGCCAGAATGCAGGAGTGCTCAATAAGCCACCAAGAAAACAGGCACTAATAATTAAAGCACTCCGATTAATTGAATCGCCACCATCCGTATATCGAAAAGTAAAATTTAATAATAAATCAGAGATTAAAATTCCAACACAAATTCCAACGCTTAATAAATTCTGCCAACTATGAAGATATTTGAAAGGAAATGTAATTTCAAATTCTCCGTCATAATAATTTTCATAATTATACATTCCATCTTGATAAATTAAACCGAGGTTTATTATTAATACAATTATAGCAATAAGATATAGCAATTGTCGGCTTTTTTCAGAACGGCCAATTATAAAATATATTAATGCACCAATTAGTCCGAAAAATAAATATAATGAAACAATTTTCGGATAAAATAGAGGATAATCATAGAAATAAATCAATAGATTAATAACGAGCCATAAACCTAAAAATTTTCCCGCATCTAAAAATCCTAATGTAGATCTTTTTAGATGATGTAATTTTCTACCTCTGAAAAAAGGTTCATATTTTCTTTTCGCTCTGCTTCCTGCTGTAAGAAAAATAATTGAAAAGAATACAATTAAAAGTTGCAAATAACCTAATAATTGTATTAATGGAATTGTTGCAGAAACTGTGCTATTTTGCCATGGAAAAGAAAAACTCACCATTAAATTGAATGGATACAGTACTATAACACAAATCGATAAAATTACGGCAAATGATAGCGGAAAAAATAGCCACCAAAAATCAGATTTATCCGTATTAGAATGAATTAACCTTCTATTTAACTTTTCAATTAATTTTCGTTTTTTAACATTTATATTATTCTTAGCAATATCTATATCCTTTAAATTAATTAAACCTAATTCCCTATATTTCAAATTACCAAACAAAAGCACCGAAATAGGTAATAAAATTAATTGAATAATAAAAATCGTAATAAATACATATAAGAGCGTTAAATATCGATACATTATGATCTCAATTATATAAAATGAGAAACTCAAAAAGGTAATTAAAAATACAACTGTTCTTAATCTTGCCAGAGATTTCGCCGATTCTGATTCTGATTCTGACTCATTTAACTTTTTAATTAGAAATGAAATTCCCGCAATTGTCTTAAAAGAAATGAGACCTAAAAATATTCCGACTAAGACACCGTTATATCTTAAAAACCATGCTCCTTGAACGATCCACGATTCCATCATGTCCTTTGTAAACCATAAATAGACTGAAACTAAGATTGCTGCGATTATACAAATTAAGACATCCGAAATTCGCATTAAAATGAGTGTATGTTTAAACCTTAAAAGAGAAAGGAAAATAAATCCGCACCAAATCCCAATTGTAAAGATTGAGAGAGCATAAAACCAAGTTTGACCATCGCCCATTAACATAATCTCTTTAGGAAATAAAGAGAGCGTCCCAAATAGAAATATTAAGGAAATTCCCAGTGAAGATGATGCAATCTCATAAAAATAATATTTTACTTTAAGCATTTTACCACCGAAATTATATTTGTTATAAAAATATTTAATGATTAATTTTCTGAACATATTTCTGAATCAATAAGCTCCGCAATGGCTTTTCCCGCCTCTAAAGCTTGTATCAGGGGTTCTTCATAAATATAATCAATTGTATCATTTTTAGTATGAACTTTTTTACATAAACTTGCAATTATTAATACATCATATCCATAACGTTTAAAAATTACGTGGTCAGTGGCAGCTCCAATCGGTAAATACATACTTTTTAGTTTAGGGAGCATATTCTTCTCTTTGGCCAGAGCCACGATTTTTTGAAATCTTTTGGAAACGATTTTTGGTGGTATTCCGAAGCTTTTAAGATTTAAGAGAGGTTTATCCCCGATTGTATCATATACGATAAAAAAAGTGTTTTTAGGAGCAAAATCTTTATTTTTTTCATCAATAAATGCTTGAGCTCCGTATAAACCCATTTCTTCGGCGTCTGTCAATAAAAAGACTAATTCGGTATTTTTTAACGGATTTTTTTGGAAATACCTTGCTAATTGAATAACACAAGCAGTTCCCGTTAAATTATCATTTGCACCAGGAGATTTATTTCCATAACCATTAAATAATATAGATAAAGTAATGAAATAAGTCCAAATCATAGAATAAATTGATGGAATTACGACATCTTTGATCCACAGAAAAGAACCAATTAAAAGATAAATTGAAAATAATAATGCCCGAATTGAAAAGATAAGCATAGTTATTGTCATCGCAATCATTAAGAAAGCCCTAAGTTTTACGGGAAAAGTTTGACTTTTGGAATCTATATGCCCGCACATTATAAGATGATATTTTGGGCGTTCTTTAGGGGTTATTGACCAATAAATATTATGACATTTTATTTTTTTTCCAATGTTTTTAAATCTTCCTAATGAATACGAGGCAATTTTTTCACTTAATAATGCATAAGTAAATGCTATTATCGAAAACGATAATGCAAGAAAACCATTTCTTAATAATAATGAAATCCATGTTAGCGTGTACAATAATGCCAAAATTAGGCCATTTATGCGAAAAGCAACTTTAATAGGAAAATCTGAGCATTGAAATTCTTGTATTTCGGGATTAAAATCGCTTTCTTTAATCATTTTTAAAATTTCATTAAATCCTTTTTCATTTCCTTCCGTGCCTGACAACCTTTTATATTGAGAAACCCTCTCAATCACTTCATACATATATTTTCCTTCTGCGGTCTTGAATCTACTCATAGAAATAAAAACCTAATATGTTAATCTAAAATAAATTTCCAGTTATTATTCGCAAAAATAAATAAGGCATATAAATAGGAAATAATTGGAAAAGTAATAAGTATAATTATAGCTTGAAAATCGCTTCCTAAAGCTCCAAATAATATTGAAAGATAAAATGGTCCTACGAACCATGCAAAAATTCTCGAAAATTTAGAGTCCTTAAAATAAGCACAAAGATAATAGAAAAAAACTATCGGAAATCCGAATACATAAAATATAGGGACATAAGGCCAAATTGGAATTGGTTGCCCTAAGCCACCCAAAACCCTAAAGGAAGCAATATATTCATCATACCAATCGCCCGCCGGAAAAGGAAACGTTCCATAAGTTATTATATTTCCTGAATGCGAAAAAACATCTTCTAATAGTGTCATATAAAAAAGTCCCATTACCATTTGCTCAATACGAAATTTAGATACAATTGCGACCAGAATTAATACTCCTAAATACATCATTGCCCAATTCCCGATTTCACCGGTTATATCCAATAATCTAAAATTATTGTAAACAATGAAGTGCTCATACCAGCCGTATAAAATGGAATAAATTGTTGTTATTATAAAAGACTTTTTTGTTATTTTTTTATGAGTTTCATTATCTTCTGTTATTGTAATTCCTCTTTCAAAAATTAATTCTTTTAATTTAGTGGAGTTCAACATTATTAACTCAATTACTTTTTAGATTATATTTTCATTTAATCTTTAAATATTTAACAAGTTTTTTAAAATAATTTGGTTAAAATAAAATAAAGAGAAAAAAAATTAGGTTTTGTAGAATAGCTATTAGTTATTAAAACTTGTAGAGTCCATTTATCATAAAATGAATTTAATTGATTTTAGAAAATTGTTTTCCTCTACTTTTTTGTCAATATTAACTGAGTGAACAATGCTTCACTTTAAAAATCATATAGTATTAGATATGATTAATATTATATTCATATAATTAAATTTAAAAAAACATGAAGAAGGGTAAGTAAAAGATGGTTATTAAGACTAATATAACCGAGATGCTTGGTATTAAGCATCCTATAATTGGGGCACCTATGGGTCCTTATTATACCACTAAAATGTGCGTTGCTATCTCCGAAGCTGGCGGACTCGGAATGTTGAGTCATACGAATTTATATGGTAAAAGTAGTATTGAAGAAATGAAAAAGAATATGGAATATGTCATTGAGCACACCGATAAACCTTTTGGGTTCAATGTACGGACTGCGAGAATGCAACCCGATGCCCCGATGTTATGCAGACAAATCTCAAAATTTATAATGAATAATCCAAAACTTAGAGAGCAAGTTGTTTATGCGGTAACTAGTGCAGGATCACCGAGAATGTTGCCACAACAAAAAAGTTTTCAGAAATTAAAAGAAGTTTCTAATATTAAACATTTTCATGTTGGGCCTGCTCTCTGGTTAGTTGATAAATGTGTATCTGCAGGAGTAGATGGATTAGTCTGTACGGGAACTGAAGGAGGCGGACATCAATCATATGAAAAGGTGTCTACTTTAGTTTTACTTCAGCAAGTAAGAAGAAAATATCCAGATAAACCATTAGTCGCTTGCGGAGGTTTTGCAACTGGTTTAGGTTTAGCAGCAGCCTTAACAATGGGTTGTGGAGCAATTGCTATGGGTTCAAGATTTATTGCTTCTGAAGAATCCGAATTTCACCCTAATTATAAAGCAATTCCTCCAAAAGCTAAAGCAGAAGATACAATTTTGGTAACGGGATTCCTTGGTCCAATTAGACTCTGGAAAAATAAATATGCTTTATCACATGGTTTAGTTCAGAGTAAGGATGAAAAAATTGCCTTAGAAAAGGCAATGTCAATCGAGGATTTAATAGAGGATCAAAAACATTATGAAATGACTTATGACGGAAATATTGATGAAGGGGCAGTATTATTAGGACAAAGTATCGGATTAATAGATGATATAAAACCCATTCGGGAGATAATCGAAGGAATTGTAAAAGAAGCAGAAGAATTATTGAAGAAAGCACCTTCCGTTGTCCAATAGGTTAAATTTATATGATATATCTTTTTATTGAATTTTTTTTTCTTTTGTATTAATTTCTTTTTGCTAATATTAAATTGAATGAATTCTTTATTTAATTAAAAACTTAACTTAATCTAAAATAATATGGAGATATAATATGGCAAAACGAGTTGAAATTCATCCTTATGATTATTCTGATATTTTTCATAAAAGAACAGGACTTTTAGTTTCAATTAATAAAAAAGGGAAGCCAAATGTAATGGCTTTAGATTGGAAAACAATCGGAGAATTATGGCATCTACCTATAATTACTGTTGCGGTAGCTCCAAGCAGATATACATTTGAATTATTAAAAGAGGTTCCGGAATTTACATTAAATATCCCCTCAGATAAGATAGAGCACGCAATTATGAGTGCCGGCTCAAGCTCAGGTAGATATACGGACAAATTTAAGGAAAATAATCTTGAAATTATTGAAGGAACTAAAGTTAAACCTCCGACGATTAAAGATTCATGGTTAAGTTATGAATGTAAGATTGTCCATGAATGTAAATCAGGCAACATGGCGGAGCATTCACTTTTCTTCGGTAAAATTGTTGCCGCTTTTGCCTCAAATGATATAATTTAAAATTTTAAAAATTAATCTTTTTTTATTACACAACTCTTCTAAGCTCATTACATAACGGGCAATTAAGAGGAATTTCTTCATTACAAGGAGCTAAATGTTTTCCGTTTATCATTTTTCTCCAGCAGACTAATTTATTATCCTTTATTAACATATCTCTTCCATGATGTTGGGGGATTATATTTTTAGTTCTGCAATTATCGCATATAATCATTGTAGCGTTACTTATTATTTCTTTTTTTGAGATTTTCATCTCATCACTTTTATATCTGAAAATTCGCATTCCATTCGCCAAAACGAGAAGTGAGACGCCCATATCTCCAACTCCAACGGCAAACCATAACGTCATAAGTCCGAATAGAGTTAACACCGCAAATGATACTTTAACAATTATTGATGTCCATATATTTTGCTTAATGATCCTATTAGTTTTATTGGAAATATCCAAATAAGTCAAAATCTTATTTAAATCATCACTCATTATAATTACATCAGCAGTTTTTAGAGTTAAATCTGTAGCGGATGCCCCTACAGCAATTCCTAAATCTGCTAATGCTAAAGAAGGCGCATCATTGATACCATCGCCGACCATGGCCACACCTTTATATTTTTTCTTTAATTCTTTTATCTCATCTAATTTTTCATTAGGTAGTAATTCTCCATAAGTCTCATCAATATCTAAGCACTCGCCTATTGTATCGCAAACACCTTGCTTATCTCCTGAAATCATAACGGCTTTTATCCCTCTATTTTTTAAACCGTTGATTAAAATAGGAGAACTAATTCTAAGGACATCTCTAATAGTTATGATTCCTAATAAGGATGTTTCATTTCCAAGAATTATGGGGATTGTTCCGGATTTTTCAATATTTTCTAATATTTCTTTAGGAAATTCATAATTGAATTTTTCCAAATATATTTGATTTCCGATATAAAATTTTTCATTATTTATTGTCCCGCTAATGCCTCTTCCTTTAACAATCTCAAAATCTTCAACTTTATAAAGATTTAAATTCATTTTTTCAGCTTTTTTCACGATAGCCTTAGCAATAGGATGTTCCGAAAGTTTTTCCAAGCTTGCTGCAATTGCAATTATCTTATCTTCAGGAATATCAAAAGAGATAACCTCAAAAACTTTTAGATTTCCTTCCGTAAGTGTTCCCGTTTTATCAAAAGCAATGACCTCAATATTATCTGCCATTTCAATAAATTTATTTCCCTTTACAAGAATGCCCTCTCGCGCCATTTTTGTAAGAGCTGTAATATTTGCGAGAGGTGTTGATAAAGTTAATGCACACGGACATGATACCACTAATAATACAAGCCCCCTATAAAACCAAGTATTAAAATCCAAATTAAATAAGATGGAAGGTAAAGTCATAATTAATAGAGCTACAATAAGAATTATTGGTGTATAATATTTAGCAAATCGTTCTATAAATTTCTCATGGTCACTTTTATTAGCTAAGGCATCTTTAATCGTTTTAGCAATTTGAGCTACAATTGTATTATTAATCGTAGAAGTTGCTTCAATTTCTATAAAATTGTCTGTAACAATACTAGCGGCAAATACCTCATCTCCTTCTTTCTTAAAGACTGGAACGGATTCACCTGTAATAGGACTCTCATCTATATATGCTTTTCCTTTTATGATTTTGCCATCCAACGGAATTTTCATTCCTGGTTTTACGCCGATAATTTGGCCAATTTTTACCTGCTCAGTTGGCTTTTCAATAAAATTCTTGCCCTCTTTTACCAAAGCAACATTAGGAGCAAGCTCTAAAAGTTCTGCTAGTGCTCTTTTTGATTTATCGGTAGTGATTTCTTCTAAATATTCTGCAATAGCATATAGGAGGATTGCAGTTGCTCCCTCTTGTCCGTGAAAAATAAAAAATGAGGCAATTGCGGCAAATACAATAAGTATATTTGCAGTAATTTTCTTATTTTTAATATCTTCAATTGCTTCCGAGATTATTCCGTATGAAGAGAGAGAGATTGAAATAAAAGCGAGAATTTGACTCAAAATATTTTGTTCAGTAAAAAAGTCCAAAAATATCGAAACTGCTAAAATTATTGCGGAGGGAATTATAAAAAACCAAAAATGTTCTTCAAAAAAAGATTCATCTTCTTCCTTTTCCCCTATTAAATTTTCCGCATCGCAAGAATCTAAAGAACAGCTAATTTTTCTCACCTTAAATTTTCAAATCTCTAATTTTTGTATTAATTTATTCGTAAAAAAGATAATCTTTATTTTATATAAAAAAGAAGCTTTAGAAAGCAATAATTTATTCAATAAATAATTTTTAAATTTATAATTTCAAATTAAAATCTCCTAACATTTAGGATAATTCTTTAAAAATTCTTTAACCAATTCAGGATTATCCGCATTTATTATATCTATTTTCCATTTAAAAACATTTTTCAAATATTTTTCCGTTTTCATGGCACCTAAAATTATTTTATAACTTTTCTGTTTAAGCAAATCTATAAATTCATCATATATGAATGGGCCATCTAAATTTATATATTTTGCAGGGCTTCCCTTCACGAGAAGTTTAAAAAATAAGGGGGCGGTTATTTTATGAAATTTAAATTTTTTACCTAGAAAATTTCCTAATTTTCCTATATAAGTACAATATTTTGCATATTCTAAATTGGGGGCAATTTTATAACATTTTTTTAGAATATTCCCGAATAGACTTTGAAGAATCACCTGATTTTCTACTTGTTTTTTATTAATTTGCTCTATTAGTTTTCTTTCGATTTTTCTGGCTTTAATATCGATTAAACCGATAATTTTATCTTTTATTAATTCGAGAAATTCGTTAAAGGTTAGTATTTTTTGACCATCTTCATATTGAAAGGACTTTAATTCCTTTAATGTATATTTTTTAAGTAAACCCTTTCCATTTAATAAGCGATTGATTTTTCTATCATGAAATAAAACAAGTTCTTCATCTCGGGTTTTTCTTACATCGATTTCAACGAGATCAATTTTTTCTTCGATTGCTCTTAAAATTGCTGCCTTAGTGTTTTCAATTTCCTTACCTTTATATCCCCGATGCCCGCATATTAAAATCTTTGATTCTTGCATGATAAATCAAATTCAATAAAAATTTTAGGAAAAAATAGCGAAAAAACTTAATAATATTTATTCCATGTGTTTACAGTATCGATTATTAGCTGAACAATTCCATATATCAAAATAGCGGTTATAATTATCGCAAAAACCAGAAATATTTTCATTTTGGTATTCATTTGCCTTTAATACACTAAATATTATGATTTTAAATGATAAATATATTACATTCTTAAAGAATTATTAAATTTATTATTATTGAGATATCTAATTTATTTTTTTAAAAATTCTTAAAAATTAAGGAGGTCGCGGTTCTATTTCATATCCCGTAAAATTTTCATGTATTAAATGCGGAAAAATTGTAGAAGCGAATAATATAATTTATAAATGTTCTCATTGTGGCGGCTTACTTCTGGTAAAAACAAATGTAAGCTCATTTAGAGAGAATTTTGGAGCATTAAATCAATTAACTTCTTTTTGGGATTTTTCTTTTGCCTTCCCTAAAATTGATAAAGATTTTTTCGTATCAATGGGAGAGGGGATAACAAAATGTTTACCATCAAAAAAATTAGGTAAGAAATTAGGTATAAAAAAGTTATATTTTAAGGATGAGACTAAGAATCCAACTAATTCCTTTAAAGATAGGGCTGCTGCTTTATTAATTTCACATGCTCGAAGCTGGGAGTTTAATAGTGTAGTTTGTGCATCTAATGGTAATCAAGGAGCGTCATTAGCTGCATATTCCTCCTTAGAAGGAATGAGATGCGTAAATATTATTCCTGACGATATTGATATCGGGAAGAAAGCTCAAATGATTGCCTATAATTCGGAAATAATTGTTAAGGGGCAAACCGTTGATGATTGCTTAAATGAAGCCTTATCTGATAAATATAAAAAAGAATTTTATCAATGTACACCTGAATTTAATCCTTTAACAATTGAAGCCCAAAAAACAATTTCATATGAAATATTTAATGAGATTGGCCTTCCTGATTGGATTATTATACCTACTGGAAGTGGCGGTTTATTAATAAGTCTTTGGAAGGGATTTAAAGAACTTAAAGATAGTAAAATTATTTCTAAAATTCCTAAATTTGCTAGCGTTCAACCTCAGGGATTAGCTCCAATTGTTGATGATTTTATAGAAAAAGAGAGAAATGTAGTCGAAATACACCAGCGATTTTCAAAATCTATCGCTTTAGGAGTATTAGTTAAAAAACCTATGTATAAAGATTTAGTCTTAGATATATTAAAAACAAATAATGGTTTTGCAATTGCCATTCCTGAAAATCTAATTTTAAATTCAGTAGAAGAATTAATTAATAACGAAGGAATTTTTGCAGAACCTGCCTCCGCCATGACGATTGCAGCTATAAATTCTTTAATCCAAGAGGATTTAATTGATATAAAAAATGATAAAGTCGTTTGTATAATTACCGGAAGTGGATTAAAGGCACCTTATGTATTAGAGGCATTATCTTCAAGAGCTAAAACCGCTGGTATGGGTGCCATCTTAAGTACAAAATTAAAAATATTATCC
Organism: uncultured archaeon; assembly: GCA_964629395.1. Classification (GTDB taxonomy): domain Archaea; phylum Asgardarchaeota; class Lokiarchaeia; order Sigyniarchaeales; family SOKP01; genus CAZVTX01. The sequence goes on along the minus strand of CAZVTX010000003.1, from coordinate 13,733 downwards.
CAAATTCGAATGGCGGAAAAAAAAGGGATTAACGGAACAAAATTAAAAGAAATAATTGGTTCTATTAGTCGAGCTGCAATCTATCAACATTTAAAGGAATTAGAACAAAAAAATCTTATAATTCGCAAAAAAGAAGGAAAAAAAGTTTTTTATTTTATAACGGAAAATGGGAAAAAGGTAATTGATGCATTAAATACTCTTATTACATTATTATGAATCGTTTACAACAAATACTTTCTCGAATACTTGATTAAGACTATCCGTAATATTCTTTCTTGCCGTTAAGGTAAAAATTATTGCGATTGTTGCACCTAAACCGAATTGAATGATACCATTTAGAAATACTTCAATTAAAGCGATTTCAACACCCCAAAGGATAATCTCATAAAGAAAATATCCCAATACCATGACCATTCCACCAATAATTACTGCAATAAAATCTCTAATATGTAATTTCTCCCGATTTTTAGGATCCGAAATAAATCCTACTAAAAATCCTTCTAATCCTTTTATAATTAGAGTTGCTGGAGCATAAATTGTATATCCTAAAAATATATCCGCTAACATTGAACCTATTCCACCCGCTAATCCGCCTATTATCGGTCCAAATAATAAGCCTGTTATCATAACGGCAGCATCACCGATATTGATATAACCTTGCGTGGCTGGTATTGGAATAGATATTATCATTGTAAGAACACATGTTAAAGCAGCAAAGATTGCGGTGATTGAAATAACAACGGGATTTGTCGGTAAAAAATAACCTAAAAATTGTTTATAATTAGATTTAAATTTATTTTCTTTTGAATCAAATTTTTCATTCATTTTTGATCAATATATAAGTTTAATCTTATATAATTATAAGTAAGTTTCAACTTATATATCTTTTGATTTAATTTCAAAAATTCACTTTAAGTCAACAATTAATTTAAGTAGATTTGGATCAAAAGCCACAATCTTAAGTAAACGTAAATAATTTTCCATTGAAAGGATCTCAGCACTTCTATTAGGAAGATCTTTATTTTCTATATTTTTCTGTGGGTGGGCCGCCTCATTTCTTAAATCTGAAATCTTTATCCCAGGAACGGTAAAAAAATTATGATTGAATAGAATTCTTGAAATTTTATTTATATTTTTATATTTTTCTTTAAATTTATTTCTCAAGAATTCCGAAAATTCTTTAAATAAAATGGTATAATTATTTATTTTCTTATCGGTAAGATTTAAAAGAAAAAATGGAATATTTCCAAAAGTTAGATGTCTTTTCCCTTCTAAATAAAGTTTAAAATTTTCATATGTTCTATATCTTGGATCCATAATAGATTCAAAAGGTTGTAATATCTTAAAATAATCTTTTTTACCTTTATTTTCTTGAATTTTCATTTTAAAAGGCTGAAATATAGTTAATTTTAATTCTCTTTCAAGCCCTCTACTAATATTAAGAATAGCATTAGGGATATTCTCAGCTCTTATACTTGCTTCAGCTTGTTTAAAATCTCTTTTTGTTTGCTCATCAAGTTTATTCCAAATATCTTCTTTAAAAAGTTGACGTAAAAAACGCTCCGCTTGAAATAAAAATATTTTATTTATAATAAATATAAAAATAATAGAGCCTAACGGAATTAATGAAATAATAAATAAGCTTATTTCTTTACTTCCTTTTGATAAAAAATAAACACATAAAATAATTCCAAGAAATAAAGAAATCAATACTTGGGAATAAATATAAAATTCTGTATTAAAATCAAATTCTTTAATTTTTTTTTTCTCAAAAATATAATATATTACCGTAAAAAAGATATAAAAACTTAAAAGGACGATTAATAAATTAGGGATAATATCGATTTCAATAAAATCAAAAAAAAGATCATAATATAAGAAAAAAAAGATTAGAATTATCTCAATAATAATTAGATTTTCTGTTTTTTTCGGATTAATTGAATCTTTAATTTTCATTTTACAATTTAAAATGTTGAATAAATTATAAAGCCATTTTGCGAGCCAATACTATAGATCTCAAAATTAGAACCTCTTTTTGTTGTACAGATCAATTGTATCAGCGGGAATAGATGAATTTGTGTAATTATCTCTGCATTTTTATCTTTTTGAAATTGTGTATAATCACTTTTTGCTAGTGAAATTGCTTTTTTTATATTTTTATTGAAATATCCTAATGATGCTTCAGCCTTAGCTTCTAATGTTTTGAAATCTTTAAATTTGATGCCTTCTACCTCCTTGATTAATTTATGAAGATCTTCTCCTATTTCTTTCTCATACTTTCTTGTGCTTGCATGTAATACGGGGATACCTGTGACAACAGTAATAAAGGGCACGGGACGGATTTCATACTGAAAATTATATTTATGACCCCCGCATTCTCGGCATCTAGCTTGTATATTGCCCGTTCCATAGCATTCAGCGCAAGGAATCTCAAAAATGTGTGTTTTTTTTTCTTTGTTTTCTCCGACTAATACTGTTCCTTTCAATTGAACCTTTCCTGTTCCTTTACAAGATTTACATTTCTGTTGAGTAAAACCTTTTCCTTTACATGAATCACATGGAATTTGTTTTATAGATTCAAAAATTGGCACCTTTTCTTTATCCTTCCAATTTTCTTTATTTACTTTTTGTCCTTTAAAGGAATAAAAAACTTCTCTATTTATTTTAGAAGCAGGTATTGCCTTTATTTCGCTGCCTTTAGCTGGAGCGGTTGATTTTTTGATTGCAAAATATATCGCAGCTTCCTTATTTGTATTTTTAACAAATTCAGCAGCACTAATTTGATTTAGCGAAAATACTGCACCTTTCGTACCAAATTCTTTTTCCATCTTTTTTTTATTTCTTCTTACTTCTTGATTTTTCCATTTTTCAAAGATGGAATCTAAATTTGGTGTTTTAATATAAACATCTGGCATAATATGGAAATACAAATTTTTAATTGGTATAAAGAAATAAATATACATAGAGCATTTAAATTTTTATATAGATTTAACGAATTAATTTTAAGAATAAAATTAAATTAAATGAAAAAAAATGTCAGAAACAGATAGACAAGCGGTACAATACTTTCTGGATTGGATTAGACAAGGCGGTTTAGCCCAATGGATAGAACATTTTCTTAATCAAGGTGATGAGACGAAATTAAGACAAATTAAAGATGTTTTTGATAAAATTAAACAGGTTTTTGGTTTTTAATTCTAAAAATCTTATTATATTTTATTATTTTGGAAAAAGCTTCAGTAATGGAAGTGCTTTCCCTTGACCAAATTGAAAAATTTCTTTATAGTTTTAGATAGTGAACGGAACGATAAAAGCGGAATAATTTATAATGTGAATTTCTTTTATATTAAAACCTTAAAGAAGAAAAAAGCAGCACTATCGTATGTTGATAAACCATTTTTAAGAGGTTGGGTACTAATCGGATTAGATTTAAAGAATAGATTTAGACCTCTTCAATTTATAAAAATATTAAATGATGGAAGTGAAAAGCCTTTAAATCCAGATTTATTTAAAAAATTAATTTTATCAGAACAAAATCAATTTATTTCCTTTTCAAAGAAGGTTAAAAAGGAGGATTTTAATCCGCTTTTAGAGATGCTTAAGAATTTTCAATTTAATGAAAAAAAGATCCTTAATCTTATTTTTTGCGAATTTTGCCTTAAAGAGAAGGTTTTCACGATATTAGATGAGAATAATCAAATAAAAGCCTCAAATAATAGAATATTATGTCCTAAATGTGCACTGGACTATGTGCTTCGGGAAATTCAACTTACGGGACTAATTGACAGCGATAAAGTCAAGCCAAAATTGAAAAATTTTTTTAATCATATGATTTTAAAATTTAAAAGTGTCCAAAAGGTTCTTAGTGTTTTTAAAGCAGATTTTAAACCTTCAGAAAATCGTGATATTACGTTATATGATATAGAGAAACAATCAAAAGTTAGCGATAAGTATCTAAATTATTCTATTGAAAATTTGGAAATTCCCGAAAGTTTTAAACAAGTTTTTAGAAAAGTAAATATTTCAAAACTTTTACCTATTCAAGCAATTTCAATAGAGAATGGTCTATTGAAAGACCATGAAAATCAATTAATAATGGCACCTACTTCTGGAGGTAAAACTTTAATTGGTGAACTTGCGGGAGTTTCTAAACTCCTTAAAAATAGAAATGATCGTATGTTATATGTAGTTCCGATAGTAGCCTTAGCAAATTTAAGAACAGAAGAATTTGAAAAAAGATATTCAATTCTAAATTTAAATATAGTTAAAAAAATAGGAGAATCACTATTAGAGAAAAACAATATAGATAATTTAGAAGATTTAATGAATGCTGAAATTATAATAGGAACATATGAGGCAATTGATTATATCCTGAGAAATGGTAAATATACATTTTTAGGAAAGATAAAAACGATTGTTATCGATGAGATTCAAACATTAATAGATAAGGATAGAGGATTCATTTTAGATGGCTTCATCGCTCGATTAAAATCGATTTATCCTGATGCTCAATATATATATTTAAGTGCAACTTTGGGAGAGCCTGGGACTTTAGCTAGAAAATTAGGATGTAAGCTTATAAAATATACTAATAGACCTGTTCCTATTGAAAGGCATTTAATTTTATGTAAAAATGAGAGAATAAAACAAAATTATATCGTAAATTTAATTAGATCCGCTTTTTATATTAAATCTGAGTTTGGCTTTCGGGGACAATCGATCGTTTTTACAAATTCCCGTAAAAAATGCGAAAATTTAGCGTTATATTTGCAAAATAAAGGTCTTAGCGTTAAAGCATATCATTCAGGGTTAACCTTGGATGAAAGAAAAGTAATTGAACAGGAATTCCAAGAGCAAAAATTGTCCGCAGTTGTAGCAACTGCGGCTTTGGCGGCAGGTGTAGATTTTCCTGCAAGTCAAGTTATATTTGAATCATTAGCTATGGGAATTAATTGGTTAACCGTAGCAGAATTTGAACAAATGTTAGGTCGCGCAGGACGTTTAAGAAAGCATACAAAAGGTTTAGCATATCTTTTAGTTGAACCCGGTAAAATATATTCTCCTAAAATGAAGATTTCAGAGGAAAATATTGCAATCAAGCTTTTAAACGGAAAAATAAAGGATTTTGAGCACCCTCCTGATGAGAACAAATCGCTGACCGAATTATTAGCATTTATTTCGATGTATGATAATGGAATAAATCAATCTGATGTATTCAATTAAATTAAAAAATTTAAAATTAATCGATAATCTAAAAAATGGAGACATTATCATAACGGAATTGGGAAGGTCTATAGCTAAATCTTTTCTAACTGTAGATGAGAGTTTAGAACTTATATCCGAATTAAGAGCTAAAGAGAAATCTATTTTAGAAATAGCTCTTGACTTAAAACCATTAAAAAATGTTTATATTTCTAAAGAAATTGTTGCAGATCTCTCAAGAAATACAAATATGAAATATTTTTCTAATAATTTTTTCAGTGCAAGTGTATTATCTTTAATGAATGCTGAATATGTAAGAAAGCGTAAAAAATTTTCAAAGAATTTTATTGACATGGTTCTTAAATGGACAAATGATATATTTAATTGTAATTGTAAGGATAATCCTTTTTGTGAATGTGGTAGAATAAACCTCGAAAGACTTATATTTCATTTAAGAACAAATGAGGGATTTTCAATTTCAGATATATCTTATTATTTAAGAGAAAATTATAAAATTGTCATATTCAAAGGTGATTTAATTGATTATTTAGAAAACTTAATATATACTTTTGAATCTATTAAGAATATATCTGAGGGAATCCCCGATTTAAAAATGAACTACAAAAAAGAAATTGAAGAGATTCCATTTATAATTGCCAAAATAAAGGAACGGATCTGACAAATTTAATAACAATTAACAATTATGGAAAATATATAATCCCAATCTATATCGACAACGGTGTATATTGATGTTATATTCGATATTTATTTACCAGAGTACATCCGGTATTTTGATGTATGACAAGAATTTCCAAGATATCAGTAAAGGAAAGATGGAATTGTTCAGCTCTTTTTTCTCCGCAATAAAAAGTTTTATTTCCGAAATGATTTTAGAAGGTTCAAAAGAATTAAAAAATATTGGATTGGGAGATTATACAATATTAATAACATCTATTCCTGAGATTAAGGCAGATTTAGTTTTAATTGTAGATCAAGAAGATGTAAAGATCGTTAACAAATTAATCCCGAAAATAATTAAAATATTGTTAAAACATCAGCAACTTTTTTTGGAATGGGACGGAAATAGAGATGAGTTCTCAATACTTGACCAACCATTAACAGAATTAATATTATCAAAAAAGAAACTAGTTGAGGGAACATCCATTTTGGAGAAGCCCGGAGAGCTCCTAAAAACGATGTGGGAATACAAAGGGGAGCTTCCGGAACAAAAAAGAGAAAATTTAATTAAAGAGAGAGATTTCTTAATTAGGAGACTTGAGAAAACAACGAATTTATTAAGAAAATTAGCAATTGCGGAAAAGATTTTAAAACTGTCCGAAGAATTAAAAGATGATAATGGTTTTCTACATTATCAAAAAGAAGTTAAGCAGTTAAAAGATGAGATAAAAGATACAAAATTAAAGTTGGATTATTATTTAAAAAGCGTAAAGGAAAATATTAATAAAGCAGTTGAGAGATTGGGCGAGAAATCTATCAAGGAAGGAGATTTCAAGGATGTATATTTAAATTTGTATTCTTTCAGTACAAAATTAAAAAATATCACCGCAAGTAAAAAATGGGAAGAATATAGGGAAATGGCTCAAAAATTAATCGATAAGGATAGTACCTCTGAGCATGAACTCTCCGAAATTGTATCAAATATTCTAAAGATGAGTGATAATATTGATGACTATTTAAATTAGAGATTTTCAAATTATTTTATATGAATCTCAATAATATCTCCTTCTTGCATTTGGAAGTCTAATCCAACACGTTTTCGTTTTTGTTTATCTTTCTCCCGAATAATAATTGCATAGTCAAACTTTTCATAGAAACTTTTGTGTATTTTAATAGCGACATCTTTAACAGTAGCTCTTTTATCAAGTATTAATGGTTTTTCTGCAATAACACCATTATTCATTGTATAAACTTTAATTTTTTCCAAAACGTCCAGAATTATATCACCGAAATTTTGCGGGAAACTATGTTTTTTAACACTTGAACCGATTATTACTTCAAAAAGGTGTGAATAATCTTTTTTAAGATTTTCAAAACGCTTTCCAGTATGCGGTAAATCTCCTTTAGTAGCGATAATTATTGCTTTTTTATATACCATTGAAGGTGTTAAAGCATCAACAATATCACCTAATTTTATTTTGCCATAAATTTTAACGATACCATTCCTTATTCCATTTTCATAAACAATTTCTCTTACCTTTTCCGTAAATTCATCGATATTTTTAATATTTTTTGCTTCTGGAGTTAAATAATATACTTGAATTTTATTAGCGCCCGTTTTTTGGATTTCAATTGGAGGAGGATTTGTATTAATTTTTATATCTGCACGATTCAACTCCTTTAAAAGATGTTCCATTTGAGTTTTATAATTTCTCGAAAGATCAATTATAAAACATATTAAATCACAACTTCTTATAGCTGATAAAATCTCTTTACCATTTCCTACTCCTTGAGATGCACCCTCCATTAGAGAGGGCATATCTACAATTTGAAATCTAATTTTTTTATATTTATATATACCTATTTCCGGAAGTGCAGTAAAGCGTCCAATTTTTTCCTTTGCAGCACCTGTTAAATAATTTAATAGAGAAGTTTTACCCGCACCAGGAGAATAATAGTCACTTATTAGAATTAATTGTATACCTTCTTTTTTTATCGAAAAAGGGCTTAATGTTTTTCCGATACTCTTTTTAACTCTTAATCTACGTTCTTCCTGCTCTCTCTTTAATTTAGCTAATCTGGATCTATTTAAAGCAACAATTTTTTCTGTTGCCTTATGTTTTGGAACTAATGATAAGAATTCTTCCAATCGTTTAATTTTTTCTTCCAGAGAACCTGCGTCAAGATATCTTTGATAAGCAGCTTTAGCTTCTGGGCCGATATTTGAGCTCAAAAATCAACCCTCCAAAAATAAATTAAAATATAGCACGAAATCTATCTTGTATTTTAAGCCGTAAATCCCCTAAAATATCATTTACTCTCTCTTCAAATTTTCTAAAATATTTTTTCTTCTTTGTTAAAATATCATATGAAGAAAATCGATTTAAGAAATGCTCGGTAATAATTTTCAAATGTTCATTGACTATATCTACATCCGTATCTTTTTCTATAATTGCATAACATAATAAAAGGTCTTTTTTATCTGGCTCATCCCCAAATGAGATCGTTTGACTGTGGCAAACAAGTTTAAAAGAAGCCAAGCTAACGACATTAATATTATCTCCGAAAACTTCGGTTGTAAAACTCTCTAGTGCGGATAAAAACCCCGCTCTTAAATTAGAATCTAATCCTTGATTATTTGATGCTGAATAATACTGAATATCTAATAAATTCCTATTGCCTATGTTAATTCCTACCTCAAAGATCGCCATAATTATCCATGTATTCTATGTTTTTAGAAATGAATTGTATTTGTTTTTTAAATAAAACTAAATATTTCGTATATAGTATAAATTATTTTATTTATTTTTATTTTTAGATTATATTTTTGATCCGGCAATTATAAATTTTTATTAAAAACGGTAAATGTATTTTGAAGTAAAAAGCTTACCGTTAAGGGGCCGATACCTCCAGGAACCGGCGTAATATAACTACATTTCTCATATACTTCATCAAAATCAACATCACCGCATAATTTTCCGTTTATTTTATTAATACCGACATCAATTATAATAACGCCTTTTTTTATCGTATTTTTCGAGATTTTCTTCCATTTGGGTACGCCAACTGCAACTATTAAGATATCGGCTCTACCAATATGTTTTTCAATATTAACTGTGGATGTGTGGCAAACTGTTACCGTTGCATTTCTTTTTAACAGCATAAAAATTAACGGTTTTCCGACTAAGTTAGATCGATTTATTACAACCACTTCTTTACCTTTAAGATCTATATTATAATGTTCTAATAAAGCAATAATTCCCTTGGGTGTACATGGAGCTAATTCTTCATTATAATCAAATAATTTTCCTCTATTAATTGGATGGAACCCATCGACATCCTTATTATAATCAATTTTTTCTAAAATCTCTGAAGTATAAGGTGCCAAATTTTTAGGTAATGGTAATTGGAGAAGGATCCCATGGATATCAGGATTTTTATTGAGTTTTTCAATTTCTTCTATAAGTTTTTGTTTAGTGATGTTTTCATTAAGTTCTATAGATAATGATTCAATCCCAACTTCTTTGCAAGTTCTATGTTTTATATTTACATATACTTTTGATGCGGGATTATCACCTACTAGAATAGTAGCTAATTTTGGTCTTTTACCTATTTTATTATAAATTTCCGAAATTTTTTCTTTAAGTTCTAAATTAAGTTTCTCGGCTAATTTTTTACCGTCTAAAATTTTTTTCATATTGTTCCCTAAAGGTAATAAAGATTAAAAATTATTTTGAAAAAATTTGGATTTTAATTCAGATTTTCCGTCTTCTCCAAAGAATAATAATGACGGCGATTGCAACTCCAATTACGGATAAAACAATGATTAAAATAATCCAATTAAATTCAACAACCCAAACATCTTCTTCTAATAGATTAAGGTTATTAGTATATTTTAAAATTGCAAATGCATAATAAGAATTCACAACCGAAGATACTTTTTGTTTATTACCATCGGTATTATCCGCAAACCCGCCATCTTTAAAGTTTTGTCGTTGAATTATCCAATTTGAGGTGGTTTCATTATGTAATTCTTTTTTATCTAATAAATAAATAATTCGCGTACAGAAATAAGTTGAGCTTATTAACGCATATTTAGAATGTTCATCAGGTTTATATCCTCCATAATTAAAAGCATCATTTTCGTCATCCACATAAAAATTTTGTAAATATTCTACCGTTTTATCTTTATTATCCAATAAATCCACATTTTCTAATGTGATAATTGCCAACACGGCACAATAAGTGCTATAAATTGAGGATGATAATGTACTATTACCCCCATATCCTCCATCAGAATTTTGACAGGATTTTATCCATCCGATATGGTTATCTTTATCAGGGACATCTTTTCCGATCAAGTCATAAGTTAAGATCGCAAAACAAGTTGCAATTACATCAATATTATTTGTAGCATTGTTAGGAGAAAAACCACCACTTGTTTGCTCTATTTCTGTTAAAAATCCTTCAACATTTTTTTTAATTGTTGAACTAATTGAGCGATTTAATAAATCCAATGCTTTTAATAGGAAATATATATCATAAAGATCAATCGGATTTTGATTTAATGCACTCTTAAGCTCTTTTTCTAAATTATCCCCCATTACAGTTGTATTTACATTTGTAGTTACTTCACCAAACCAACCAGGAATAGTATAAAGGTTATAATAAGATAAAATTTCTAATCCATAAACGGTTGCTTCATAAGAGATTGTATCATTTTCTTTTATTGAATTGGAAAAACCCTCATCATTTAATTGACGATTAATGATATAATCAGTTAAAAAATTTTTACGGGGTTTGGCATGAACGAAAGGAATTATACTTAAAGAAATTATAAGTATTAATATGATAAATGTTAATTTTCGGGGGTTATTTTTCACTTTAAATTGACCTCGACTTGTATAAATTCAACTAATTCTTAAAATTCCTCTTAAAATTAAAAATTATCGAAATTTTAGAGTATTAATTAAAAATTAGGAAAGTAATTATTTATTTTTATATAAAATTTTTATCCTAAAATTTCACTAATATCTCTATATAGAAGGTTTGGATCTGATTGAAATTCCGATTGAGATATAAATAATTTTTGAAAGGAAGGTAAACTTGCTAATATAGAAGCACCATTAAAAATAGCAAATTGTAAGTTTTCAGGGATATAAAATTTAATTAATTCATACCCTTCAGCTTCTTCATAAAATCCTGCAAATTCTTGAGCAATTGGTGCTTGTTCAATTATATTTTCATCAATTTCAGGAACATCTAATGCTTCAAGACTTTTCCCGCAATAAGGACAAAAAATTGAACTACTATCAGGAATTTCTTTTTTACAAAAAGGACATTTACCTTCAAATTTGCGTTTTTTTGGTTTTTTATCCGTTGCACCTAAATCTATTGAAATTTCTACTACCTTCATTGGCGCACCACAGTGAGGACAAAATTCTTGTCCTTTTGAGAGATCTACATAATTTCCACACTTAGGACAAGTGTCTTGAGTTTTTTGACTCCCTCCTATTGCTTGTAATTTTGGTTTACTTTGTTGTTCCCCAGGAGGGGGCTGAGGTTTAGGTATTGGACCTAATTGGGGTAATAATTTTTTTAAATCCTGTTTTAATCGCTCTTCAAAACCACTATAAGAAAGATTACCCCCCGCTAAAACAATATGAGATAACATATCACTCCAATACTCATTACTCATCATTTGTAAACAATAAATTACGGCTTGGGGTATATTCATTGTATTAGCTCCAATTAAAGATGGCTGAAACATAACTTCGGGTGCTTCATATAAAATATGATTTGGAATTGCTACAGTTGTACCATCAGGCATAGGATAATTAAAATTATCTAAACCTTTCGGGGGATTTTGAGGGTCTAAAACAAAATAACAGTTCTTTTCTTTAATTTCTTTTAAAATTTCATCTAAAGCAGAGGATTGAATACTTATTCCCTCTCGCATTAAGATTGCTTTTAGATGATGATTTACATCCATACCTGCTAAATAAAGCCTTTGAACCGCTTGATAATATATTCTTCCATTAATAATAGGAACAATCCAAGTAGTTCCATCACCACTCTCAATAACTAATCCTGTTGTTAAACCTACTGAAAAAATTGATAATAGAGGCGATGGAACCATCATCAAACTCTTAATTCTATGGGTTTCAAAAAGAACCCTTGCAATATATTCTTTAGTTTCACGCTGAAAAAATGGTGGTTCAACATATAAGACCGGATGCTGAGATAAATCTTCAACTCTCAGTAATGAATAAAAAATATAATTTAGGATTTCATAATAATCGTTCCAATCCATTATTGCACCCCTTTGAATGGGGTACTTAACTTTCAATACACCACGCATTTTCATAGCATCATATCCAACATATATAGACCGTGTGCTCACATCTGCCATGACTGCTTTATATTTTTCGGTGCCTGTGATGACAGGAAAGACGAATCTCGGTTTAGGATCACCTGCAAATCCTACTTTTGCATAGGCACTTCCAATATCTAAAATAATCGGTGTTCCCGGAACAGGTTCATCCATAAGCAATCAATTTTTTTAATACTATAAATATAATTGTTATGACAATTTTTTGATTCTATAAATATTATTATTATAAATTTCTCTTAATTAAATTTATTTTTATTAAGATCAAAATTTTTTAGAAGCTTCCTATTCGTTTAAGAATTCAAATAATTTTTTCAAAATATCGCTCTGTAAAACAATACCAATGAGTTCATTATTATCATCAACAACGGGTAATCGTCCAATCCTATATTTAAACATAATTTCTAACAACTCTTTAATCGTTGTGGACTCTTTAACTACATGTGGCTCCGGGGTCATTAAATCCCTTACAATGGTGTACGGATTTTCAAGAGACATTGCAAATCTAGCGAGACGTATATCTCTCTGAGTTATAATTCCAATTACCCTTTTATGGTCTTCAGAGCTTACAACAGGAAGCCCGCCAACTTTCTTTTTTAACATTAATAATTCTGTTTTGCTAATTTTATCTTCGGGGGTTACAAAAAAAAGAGGTTCACGGCTCATAATTTCGGAAATTTTAATCTTTCCGAAATCTTTTATGCTTATTTCCCCCATATTACACCAAGATATTTTATTTTAATTTTTACTATGAAAGAAATTTCCATAAAAATCAATCGGATTATATATTTCTAATTTAAAAAAGAATTAAAATTTATGCTTCCTCCAATCTTTAATTGAATTTTTACATTTTATTAATATTTTTACAAATTTTATTTATTTCTTCGGCAATCTTTTCATAATATTGAAGTAAAAAATTACCCCATTCATTTAATTTAATTGAGCCGCCCCCGCCTTTGCCTCCCTTTTTAGTTTCAACTACGGGCATACCCGTGCGTGTCTCAATTCTTTTTAATATATTCCAAGCATATTTATAAGAATACCCGCATATTTCAGCTGCTCTAATTAATGAACCATCTTCATTTTCTTTAATAACTTTTAATAATTTTGCCCAACCAGAGCCCATTATATTCTTTTGACTTCCATCCTTCTCAAATTCTAACCAAAATTTAATTCCTATTTTAATTTTAGATTTTAATTCTTCAATATTAGATTGATTGTGAGTCATTATATTTTTTCGGGAATTTTTAATATAATAATTAAGTATTAAAATAACAATTTGTTTTAAACAAATATGTTTTTTTCGCAAAGTGGTAGTGTTAAAAAAGGTAAAAAAGTAATAAATGGTCTTTATTATTTCCCCGAAATATTAGTTTTGGATTGTAATCAATATATAATTGAGGACAAACATTCAGGAGAATTAGCACTCTTCGATGCGGGAAATGGAGTTTCTCTTAATGGT
>CAZVTX010000002.1:30073-34133 GCA_964629395.1 uncultured archaeon | reverse complement strand
ATATTATGTTTTTTCCTTATTTAGAAGGAAATATTTTAATTTTTGAGGATGTAATCTGGATTCTTTCTATAATACTTTTAATGCCGAGTTTATCATTTTTCAATACAATTATAAGTACAATGATAAGTAGCAGAGTTAAAGACCTTAAGAGCGCCCAATCTATTAGCGGATTTCTAACGACGCCATCTTTTATTTTTCTTTTTGGATCTTTACTAAATCCAGCCTTTCTAAGTATTCTTTCAATAATAATAATCTCTGTAATACTATTAATCTGTAATTATCTTCTTTTTAAATTAGCAATAAAAGTGCTCGATATCGAAAAATTAATTTTATTAAGTTAAAAAAGTCCTAAATTTGTTTTGAGATAATTAAAACGATAATTATTCCCGACAATGCAAAAGTCATTACGATAAAATACACATTAGGAATTCCGAAAATTAAATAGAAAGGGCCCACAAGGGAATATCCAAAGAACCTTAAACTATTAACTATTGAGGAATTAATGCCCCTTTTCTGAGGGTCTACATCCATAGCTACTTTAAATAGCGCGGGCCAAATAATAGAACTCCCAATTGCCAGAAAAAGATAAAATAAAATGAAATATAATATAGATGTAATATAAAAAATGAGAATTATTAAAGATAATATAGAATATCCCGCAATCATCATAATTTGGGGCTTAATTTTCTTTAAAAAAAGACCGCTTAGGGGTCCTACGATAATACCCGTAATTCCGCCAATTATTAACAGTGTGCTTACAAAAGTGCTTACTTCTATATCCGATAAATCCTTGAAAGTAATCCTAATCAGTTCATTAACCGTATTTGAAAGTGTTATTATAGAATAAAAACAGAAGAATCCCAGAAATCCTAATAAAATAATTCGTAAATTTATCCCTTCTCGTAAATGATTTAGTGTTGATTTAATAGCAAAATTAAGCTTTTTTTCATTTTCTTCTCTTTTGTATTTAGAATTAACGCAGAAAGTATAATTTTTTAAAGAGTAGATAAATGCAACGAGGCCAATAATACAAAATATAGGCATTATAATAAAAAGATACATCCAACCTCCGTTAAAAGTTCCGAGCAACCTTGATATCAATCCTCCGATGGTGATTCCTATTCCGGCTGCGGCAGAATAAATACCCATCAGAAATCCTTTTTTATTATTAGGAGATATTTCACTTATAATCGCTAAAATTGACGGGTTAATAAAACTAAAACCTATTCCTTGCGTTAAATAAGCAAAGAAAAACAAGAAATAATTTCTGGTAAGAACCGCAATTAAAGAGATTATTTGCCCCGTTAAAAATATAATATAACCGAAATATACGACTTTTTTTTTATCTACAATATCAGAATACGTGCCCGTAAATAATTGAAAAATTGCGAAAGGTAGAATATAAAAGAAAAATATCATGGATACCTGGGCAATAACCTCCAGACCAAAATGAACCCGAAGCTCTTCAAAAAAAGGAATTAAACTATTGGTCGACATTGGCCCTAAAATTGAACTAATAAAAATAAGGTAATATCTTTTTTTAAAAAAATCTTCCATGGCTAAGAAAATAATTAATTTTTAAAAAAATTTGCAATGTTCGATAGAAAAGAAGGAAAAAAATTAGTACTGAATAGATTTCATGTAAATAATAAGTCCTAAATTCACAAAAACACAGTAAATTATATAGGATAAATATACTCCTGTCATTCCTCCTAAAATAAAATAGAATATTGTTTTCCCCGCTGTGCTATTAACTGCGACACCTAAATAAAAAATTAGAAATCCAAGACCCGCACCTATTGCTCTTTTCCTTGCAATACCTTTCGCCTTGCCGCCTAAATAAAAGTAGCAAATCGGGATCGCAAGTGCAGGTAAAAGCCCAAAATATAAAATCAACCGACCAATCGTGATCTCATCGGCAGTAGTTCCGAAAATTAATGAAAGCACGAGAGTAGTGCATTGAATTATTGAAAAAATAAATTTTGTCTTCTTTTCTAATATTTTTGATTCAAAACCTAATAGAAATATTAATAAACCTGCTGAGCCAATAGAGGTTCCTATTCTCCAAACAATATCATAAATAAATGCCTTTTCAGAGTCATTTTTTAATGTTTCAGAAAAATCCATGGGGCTAATTGACCAAACAAAATTTTCAAATAGGAATTCATGTAAAAAAAAGATAATGCGATCTATACCATAAAGAATTAAGAAAAAGGCAATGCATAGGAGATATATCTTTATTCTTTCTTGCTTATCCTTTGCTTTCTTTAAAAATAAAAATCCCAGATAAAAAAAGATGAAAATAACTTCGATAAGTATAAAAATAATTAAATAATCAATAAGTTCTATATTATTAAAACTTCTTAGAATCATTTTTTAAATTTTCTCCAATCATATCATTAGTGAATAATTTCGTTTTTAGTTAAAATAAATATTTTCTTTTCTTAAAAACTAAAAACTAAATTAAAAAGAGAATAAAGAGAATATTATTAAAAAAACCATAATTTATATTTCAAGCATTCTTAACTTTCTGCTGATATTTTTACGCCTTAAAATTCTCATAAAATCGTCTTGAGTCTGCTCAAGCCTATTTAGGAATGCATCTAATTTATCAAAATTGTTGAAAAAATAGGATTTTCCGTTTACTAGGATTCTAACGCCTCGGTTTTCTCCAGTTTGGATTATAGCATAAATCCCCCCAACTTTATGACTGTGTTTTATGAAAACTTTTTGATCAGAACCTTTTTTAGCCCAAAAATTTTGGGATAATAGATATGACCTATACATGCTCATTTTTCTCACACACAAACCTTTTGTTTTATATTAATGTATTGCCGGAGAATCTTGCCAATATGCGTATCAGACCCTCCGGAATGATACCTAAATATTATAACATTAGCTTCACTTTTAGAACGATGTAATATCCCGATATAATATATATCCACGTATTATCCGGTTTTTTAAGATTCTTTGCAGATAATAGAAGTATCTCTCCGGCATATCATTAATTAACCCAAAACGATTTATAAATAGAAAAGTAAAGAGAAATAATTGAGATAGTAAAATATTTTTACTTGGGGTCATCCTACATTTTTTTCCACTGGAAAAATTTTTCATCTTTTATTCGTTTTATAAGAACATAAAAGTCGAAAAAAATTTGGTCTTATATTTTCAAAAAGTTTTTAGTAAATAGGAAGGATAAAAAATACTATTGATAACTTTTAAAATTTATAAAATGCTTTCTGAATATGATTTTTATAATGAAATTATAGGGGATCTTTTTCGGGCTTTGGAAAAAGGTAAAAATCTTGAGTTATGGAAAGCAAATTCAATTTTAAAATTAATGGACTACTTTAAAGACTCTGATGACAATAATATAATAGAAAAGGGATTAATTAATATTTTATTTTTGGCAGATAATTTTGAGGATTCTGAATATAGAGGAGAGGATTGCAGAGATATACACAATTTAGATGAAATTGAAAAATCCATTTCAATTGAACTTTTAAAATCAGAATTCATTCAATAAATCATATTACATTTATAATTAAGATGAATTCATATAAGAGAATTTCCGAGGCTCTAAAAGAAGAGAGAAAATTATTCGGAGAAAGTAAATCAATCGAAGAATGCACAGAAGAAGAAAAAGAAAAAATTTTATCAATTCTAAAAGAAGGATTGTTATAATTTCCTATTTTTTTTAGAAAAAGTTTTTATACATCGAATTGCAACTATAATTTATATTAAATTTTAAATTATATTTAAGATCATAATATGATAATAGAACTCCCCGAAGCATATCAGGGAATAGGATATCTCCAAGGCACCTCATTAATATTATGGTTAATTAGTATTGGGATATTTTTTACTTCATTTGTTCTTTTTATCCTTAAAGCTTTAAAATTAGAAATGAAAAGTCAAAAGAAAATTTTTCAAGGTTATGGAATATTTTCTCTATTTTTTGGAATTACAAGGATTATATTTATTATAGGAGTATATATCCCCGAGCAATATGATTTTTATACCACATTAGGATATATTACAGGAATTTTAGGAATTC
>CAZVTX010000002.1:0-29973 GCA_964629395.1 uncultured archaeon | reverse complement strand
GAGCAATATGATTTTTATACCACATTAGGATATATTACAGGAATTTTAGGAATTCTTTATTGGCTATATGTAATAGAAACATATTTAATTACCAATACTAAAAAGATTTTCATGATTATAACATCTGTAGCTTTTGGGATTGCTCTAATTGCGTTAATAGGGCAAGCTTCAAGATATTTTGCACTAATGCTAATTTACATACTTTTACCATTTGCGATTGTAGCAATCTTTATGTTATATATTTATTTGATAATAAAAACTACTGGAATTGTTAGAAAACGAACTATATGGCTCGTCATTGGTTTAGTAATATTAGTTATAGGATATATAATGGATACGGAATTATTTGTAGGAAATTTTCGATGGATTCCTTTAGAGATTTCTCCCGCTTTAATGATTTTAGGTACCTTGATTTTTATAATAACTCAATTAAAGGAATAATAAAAAATATTCAATCTATTTAAATTGTTTAGCAAAATTCCAGACAGAATCTTTTTTAACTGTATGTAAATTTTTTACAACCTTACCTGAGGTTTTTTTTTGCATTTCGTCCGCATCAAATAATGCTTTTCCTACAGCAAGAGGTCTTCCGTGATTTTCATCAACGATTTGGACAATATCCCCTTTTTTAATTGTAGGGTCAATTTTAACGATTCCTGGTCGCATAACATCAGCTCTATTTGCGACAAATCTAATAGCCCCTTTATCAACGACAATTTCTTTTAATTTTATACGTTTATTTAGGAGTTCCGTCAAAATGGGTATATATCCATCTTTTGATTTCCATAATTTTAGTTCATTATTTACAGCAAAAAGAGAATCTCCATCCTCCGTAATTATGATTTCGATTTTTGCTTTTTTCGGAAAGAGTTTATCAACAAAATCTTTATCATACTGTTTTAATATGTCTTCTTTTAATTCTTTAATCTCACTGCCTTTAATAAAATGCCTATGTTTAATATTCATGATTAATAATTATCAAATCTTAATAGAATAAAAATCTTTTAATAAATATAAAATAAGATTTTCAAAATTTATGAAGAAAGTATATACTTCTGCATGTGTAATTATCCCTCCTGAAGAAAAATGGGAAAAAATCCAAGAGATTAGGAAAAAATATGACAGACAAATTAATCGCTGGATGCCGCATATAAATTTATTATATCCTTTCATTCCAGAATCCCGATTTAAGCGTTTTGAAAAAAGATTTGAAGTAGTTTGCAGTCAAATTGAATCCTTTGAAATAATTTTAAAAAATTTTAAATATTTTACACATAGGCGGGAAAGTTATACCATCTGGTTAGAGCCCGAACCTAATGAGCCTGTTAAAGAACTTCAACTTGAATTATTAAAGATATTACCCGAATGTAATGATGTGAATAAATTTAAAGGGGGTTATACTCCACATCTAAGCGTAGGGCAAATATATAGTTATGACAAATTGATTAAATTAATAGAGAAACTTCAAAATTCTTGGAATCTAATTCGTTTTGAGGTTGATAAAATATATTTTATTGCCAGAGAACAATCGAAAGATTCTAGTTTTGAGATAAAAACCTCGATAAATTTAAAGAGCTAAATATTATTATCAAATTTTAAAAAATTTGGATTTACCAAATTTCTCTTTTAAAAAAAATATAAATTCAAGTTCAATTATAATTATAATAAATTTAAATTAATTTCCAAAATTTTTAAAGGGTTTAATATGAGTGAAGAGGAAAAAATAGTTTTCCAACCAATGACGGAAATGATTTTTAAAGTTATAGTACTCGGTGATCCCGGTGTTGGAAAGACAAGTTTATTGACACAATTCTCATCGAAAAAATTTAAAGAGCAGTATCTGCCTACGGTTGGGGCAAATATCACCAAAGAACAGGTCAAAGTGGGAGATAACATCGTAAACCTTATGATATGGGATATTGCGGGGCAAAGGAATTAATGAGCCGTTGCTCTTTCCGCCTTACCGCAATTTTATATGCTCCATAAACCATATTAAAGGGAACCCCTATAGAAATCCTTCCCTTTATGGAATTTAATGGAGCAGACGGAATGTTTTTGGTTTACGATGTTACAAGGACATCCACATTCAGTAACGTTAATAATTGGTATAATACTGCCGTAAAATACGGATTATCAAGTATTCCAAGATTATTAATTTGTAATAAGATAGATCTTAAAGATCAGAGAAAAATAACGGTTGCCCATGCAAAACATTTGAGTGAAAAGTTAAATGCGCCTTATTTTGAAACCTCTGCAAAAACAGGAGAAAATGTGGAATTAATATTCCAAAAAATTGCAGAATTAGTATATCAGGTAAAATTTGGCTCGAAATAATCAAATTATTTTTTTAAATAATCCTTAAATAAATATTTTTAAAAATCTTGTTTTTTATGAATTTCTTAGATTTCAAAAAATAATTCAGTCATATTATGAAAACTTTAATACCTCTTTACGTTAAAATTCAGCTTCCGAAAAGTAAGGAAGAGATCTTAATCCAATTAGATGATATTGAATTGACAATTTTAGAATTATTAGAAGGATTAAAAGCTAACTTTTCTTCTACTAAAAATTTAAAGTATATTGAGGAAATTGAATTAATTAAAGAACATAAAAAGCTGTTTTGCTGGAATAGAGAATGTAATTTGAATTCAAAATTTGAAAATCTCTTAAGTAAAATTGAAATTATTGATCACAAAGAAGCTGATGTTTTTTATATTAAATTAAATTGAAGAATTATATTTTATTTAACCAAAATTCGACTTTAGTTTTGATATTATCTTTTAATTTTTCTAAAGGTTGAGATTCATCTTTAAGATCTTTAATTACCTTCAATATCTCATAAAGTAGTTTATGCCCGCCCGTAATCTCAAAAATTTCGGTTTTTACGTTTTCCAAATTTTCTCGCAAATCTTTAACCGAGTTTATTATATCTAACTTAGTTAATACCTCATTTAATTTATCTCGAATAAGTTGCTCAACATTTTTTTTATGATCGCTTAGTGCAATATCCTCTTTTATAACATTTTTATTCATTCGGGTTCTCTGTATTAATGATTTTAATAATTCCACTTCGGTTTTTATTTTATCTTGATTTTCAATAATTTTATTCATTTTTGGTAAGAATGCTTTTATATCAAGTATCGTTTTATATAAATCCTCTACTTTTTCCGTTAAAATATTTAATTTTGAGGTATTTTTACCTAATTTTGTTATTAAATCAAGCCCGAATTTTTCGAGTATAGAACCTAAGTTTGATACATTACCGTCAATATTTTTAATTAAATTCTCAAGTTCTTCGAGTTTATCTTTTTCCGAGTCAGACATATTTATTTTTTTAAAATTGATTGAAGATGAATTCTAAAAAGATTTTTTTTATTAATAATTCTTATTAAATAAATATAATATTTTAGATTTTTCAAGGGATTCTGTTTGATTCAGTATTGCAATATTTTAACAAAGGAAGGAAAATCTTTATTATTCCGAAATTATGGAGAATCCGATGTTGATCGTGATTTATTAGCAGGTTTTCTTTCAGCATTCTCTGGTTTTATAAAAGAAATAAGCCAGTCAGAGATAAAATCTACATCTACAGAGGATTATAAGTATTATTATACCATCATTGAAAATATAATTATAGTAGTTTGCACTGATTTAGAAGATGATGATAATACCGTTAATGCAAAAATAGAAAAGATTAAAAATGAGTTTCTTAAAAAATACGGAAAAATGATTAAAGATGGTAGTTGGGGAGGAAATAGATCAATATTTAAGGACTTTGAAAAAGAATTAGATAAAATAATTTTAGGAGCAATTAAAGTTTCTATTATTGGATTTGGAGGTGTAGGAAAGACAACCTTACTTCATTTAATTTGCGGTAAAGAAATAAATCTCGAATATGTTCCAACATTAACCGCTGATATCGGCAATTTTGAAGGAGATGAATTAAATACAAATCGAGAAGTTATTTTTTGGGATTTTGCGGGGCAAACCCGTTTTCATTCATTATGGAAAAGTCTCTTAGAAGGAACAGATATTGCTTTACTTGTTACAGATTCCACTTTTGAAAATATAAATGCTTCAAAAGAAATTATCCACGATATTTTGGATAAATATTATAAGGATACATTAGTTATTGGTATTGCCAATAAACAAGATTTGCCTAATCGATTAACACCAGAATTCTGCGAGAAAATCTTATCTAATGAAAGGCGACATATAAAAGTTTATGGAATGGTTGCAATAGATAAAAATTATCGTGAAAAAATTTTAGAAATCCTACGTGAAGCGATTAGAGAAATTGAAAAAAAACAATTATCAAAAAAATAAATTGGTGAGTATTTTGCGTTTTATGGAAGAAAAAATAGAATGTGAAGAAATTGGGGATAATATTTATACGATTAATTTACCCGAATTAACGGAGGAAGAAAAAGGGATAATTGATCCTATTGTAGCTCCGACTTCGGGATTACGGATTCAAATTTATGATATTAGAGAAGAAAATGGAGAGGAAGTTTATTTTCTTAACAATAGAAAATTATTTCTTTTTTTAAGAATATTTAAGGCAATTAGTCAAAAATATAAAGAATTAAAAAACAATAAAAATCTAAATGTTTTAATTGTAACTGATAATAGGCCAAGCCGAAAAACCTTATTGAATTATTGTTCTCAAATTTTTGCTTATGAAGGTTATGAAATATATTACCAAGAAGACGAGAATGGTGAATCAAGAGTTTCATCGCCTTATGGTGCCGCTTCCGTTGCGCTATTTGATAATATCAATCTGGTTATTGTATTAACTGCAAGTCATAATGATCTTTCTTGGAATGGTGTTAAATTTTATATAGATTATCCAATCCCGATGTCAGGCTCATTATTAAAAGAGATATCAAAATTAGCTCTTTCCTATGATAAAATAAATATAAAAACAGAAATAAAACCAATAAAACTTGATATCGAGCAAAAAAATAATGAATATATTTTAAGTCTACTATCAAAAGTTATTGAAATTAAAGAGCTTAAGGGAAAGAATATTATTATATGGCCATATTTAGGTAAAGCGCGCGGAATTGTAGATTTATTTAATAATTTAGGAGCAAATGTTATTGTTGTCGATGAAAGTATAAATCCACCTAATCCTATAAAGGTAATTCGGGAGGAAAAATTAAAAAAATTATTAGAAGAAAATAATGCTAATATTGCATTACTTTTGGATGCAGACCGAGATAGAATTGCCCTTTATGTAAATCAAAATGGGGATTATTATACTTATATTCCAAATGAGATATATTCCGCTATGCATAATATGCTTTCAAAATATTTCAATAAAAGAATAATAAATGTACGAACAATACCGAGCGATCTTCGGGGTGATGAACTTAGTTATATGAATATTCTTACAGGAGTAGGATATAAACATCTCGGTGTGATTCTTTATTTCCTTTATGGTATTGAAGTGGATAAATCTAAAGTAGATACTGCAATACTTTATTTACTTGATGAAAACAAAGAATTAATAAAAATTAATAATCCTAATCCATTAAGACAGAAAATAATAAGCTTAATGGAAAGAGAAGGCTTAATTTCAGAAGAGTTTTTGATTGTTATGTGGGAGGAATCAGGAGGGCATACTCTAAATGTTCTTAAAGTAACAAAAAATGAATCAACAGGAGAATACACTTTTGAATCAGAATTCCCTTTAATAGCCGATAAATATCCTGTTCCTGCATTAGTAATAATTGTAGAACTTCTTTGCAGAGGATATAAGATTTCAGAAGAAATTGATTGGTCAATTGTAGGAATAAATAGAACGATTCCAGCTAAAGATGAGGAAAAGGTAAAAATTATGAGAAATTTTGAGAAAAATAATGGAAAAGAGATCAATATTAACAATAAGATCTATAAGGTAAGCGCCCTATCGGATAATAACGGAATGATTGACATATATCAACTTAAAAGCAACGATTCTACACTATACTTTCGACCCTCTGGAACGGGTCCCGAGGTAAGATTTTATATTTTCGGAAAAAGAGAAACTTATTTAGATGAAATAAAAACAGTTCAAGATTATATAAAGAAAAATTATGCTTAGAAAATAAAGAATTATTTCTGGATAGCACCTGGAATTATTATTTTATCTTTTTCAAGTTTAATAATTCCTTTTTCTTGTAGTTGTTTCATTACATTTAAAGTACGTTCTTCATCCCAATGTAACGCTTTCATTATTTCTTCTTTATTTAATGGCTTTTTATTTATACATACCCTAATAAAATTTTTCTCATGAATTCCGAGTTTTAAATCTTTAAAAATATAAAATTCATGCTTTCCTATTTTTGTTATTTCTTGTATCATTTGCAATTCTTTTAATTGGGATAGCATTCCCTTTAGTAAATCTTCCGGAACTTCTCCTAATTCTTTTTCTACAAATTCTTTTATCTTTTCATATTGTACCAATCCACCATTGATTAAAGAATATTTCTCATGATATTGCAGGATTTTCTCCGGAACCAAATCCTCAAGATCTCTTTCTTCTTCCCCATAACTTAATTCTTCTTCTGAAATTTCTATTTGTAATTCTTTTTCCTTTTTCTTCATTTCAGCAAGGTCTTCATCCGTTAAAAATGCATCAAGAGCATCGAGAGTTTTTGCCAAATCACCTAAATCCTCTTCTTTTCCCTTTTTAGCAATTTTCTCCTTTTTAATTGAAACTCCTTTTTTAGGCTTCTCCTTTTTAATTTCTTTTTTTGGAACAATTTTTATAGGTTCTACTTTTTTATCCTTTTTAGATGGAAGGGATTTAACCTGAGGTTTCTTATCAAATTTTATTTTTGTAGGCTCTTCATCTACAGGACTTATCTCATCTAAACTTTCAATAATCTCGCTGGTAGAGATTTCTTTTACAGGCTCTTCTACTTTCTTTTCAGGGATTTTTGCCTTTTCTACTTTTGCTAATTTTTCTCTAAGTAAACGTTTTCGCTCTTCTTGTTTTCTTTTCCTTTCTTCTTCTTTACGCTTTTCTTCTTCAATATGTTTATCAATTACCTCCCTCCATTTCTTTCTTTCTTCAGAATGCCCAAAACCATCAATCTTAATTACATTATCAATATAAGTAGCAAATCCTTTCTTTACAAGTCCGTTTATTATTCTTTCAGCATAATTTTCACTCCATTCGGTTATTTCCATTAGTCGTTGGATAGTAAGATAATCTTCCTCAAAGGCAAAAGAGAGGAGGACTTTCTCCGGATTTGTGAATTTAGGAGTCTTATCTCCAAATATAATTAATTGGAGTGTAGAATTAATTTCAACGATATCCTTTAATAATCCCGTCTCTTTCATTATTTTTAAAATTGGTAAAATATCTTTATTCTTAATATTTCTAATCTCCTGAAAAGCATGATATTTTAATTTATGGATGGGAATAAAAACAGCCTCATCTAATTTATGCTCTGAAATAATAGATTTAAATCTACGGCTCATTTTATCATAAAACATGCCCAAGCCCGCATCTACTTGACTTTTTCCTACTTTATACATTTCTTCATCAAAAGACTCTAGTATAGATATTGCGGCTTGTAATTCTTCCATATCTCTAAGCCTTTCTTCCTCTGTCTGAGGCATTGCGGGACGAAATCCCGATTCAAATGTAAGTAATTCGTCTCTGGCTTTTAGTATAATTTCCCGTTCTTTACCTTTAGCTTTCAATTGCGCTTCGGCCACTTCAACCTTCTGTTTTACTACTTCTTCTATTTCTTTTTCTGTTTCTTTTATTATTTCGGCGATTTTGGCAAGCTTTTCTTTCATAATGTCTTTTTCTTCTTCCACCACATATTTATCTAAGAGTTCTGCTAAAGATTTTTCCTTTTTCTCTTCCTCTATTTTCTGATAAATTTTATCCAAATAAGATTTATATTTTATTGTTAAAACTAAAAATAAAACGGTTAATAAAACAGATATGGTCAGAACAACAATAAACGTTAACATGATTTCGGGAACCAATTATTTCTAATTAAATCTCTTCTATTTAAATAATTATTGTGAAAATTAATATAATTTATCATTAATTATGCTTAATTATAAAATATAATTCTTATTTAGAAAAAATTGAGAATATAAAGAATTTAAAAAATAAAACCCAAAATGAGGAAAAATGCAAGAAAAGATTATTAGCGATAAAATTCTTGAACATATGACATTAGAAAATGTCTTTAAAATACTTAATGACAATCTTTTCCCTATATTAAGTGATCAAGAAAAAGATTTCTGTCGAGAATTACAAGAATTCTGCCTTGAGTTGCATCCTAAAATTGACAAAAGTAAA
Organism: uncultured archaeon; assembly: GCA_964629395.1. GTDB lineage: Archaea > Asgardarchaeota > Lokiarchaeia > Sigyniarchaeales > SOKP01 > CAZVTX01. The sequence continues at coordinate 21,659 of CAZVTX010000002.1, read as the reverse complement.
GATGTTTACGTGCTTTTCCCAGAACTAGGTAAACACGGATATATGCAGAGAATTAATCTTTGGCGGGATTTTGAACCTCATGGTATGAAAACGGAAATATTATTAGCGACACATTTGAGCTGTTTGGATAGTCAGTTGGAATTGGCTCGCCTTGCAAGCGGTATCCTGTGCGGGAATCCTACAATATTAAAGTAATTCTTTAATAAAGGAAAGTTCCAGCACGGGGAGACCGAAGAGATTTTTAAAGTTCAAGACGAGTTAATGCAAGGAACAAAAATAGGTTGCATAGGGATTACAGAACCTGAAAGAGGATCAGATGCCGTTAATATGACATCTACTTGCAGAAAATCTGAAGATGGTAGTTATATAATATATAATGCAGAAAAAGTTTTTACCACTAATGGCCCTAAAGCAGACTATTTTGCTACTTATGCCGTTTATAATACCGCAAACCCCAGAGGTACTATGGTCCAAGCTATGGTTTCAAGAGATTTTAAGGGTGAAATTATTACTAATAGATTACACATTCCTTACGTACCCCGTGTACATATTGCCCATACAATTATGAAAGATGTGGAAATACCTATGGAATATGTCCTCGGTGATAATGGAAAAGGTTATAATAATCTATTTGATGGATTAGTTCCTGAACGTTTAGGAATTATGGGATCGGGATTAGGAATTTGTTGGGCGGCTCTTGCATACGGTATAATATATACTAATTTAAGGCTACAATTCGGTCAACCTATAATTAAATATCAGGGAGTTGGCTTTACTTTAGCGGATTTATTAGCGAGAACTTCTGCGGCAACAGCTCTCGCATTTCAAGCAGCAAATATTTATGATAGAAATATATTATTTGCAGAAAAGAAAAATAGAGAGGCTGAAAAATGGGTAGCTGCAATAAGTTCTCAAGGAAAATATTTCATTAGTAAATTAAGTGCAGAACTATGTTATACAATTCAACAAATGACGGGAGGTATTTCCGTTACCGATAATACCGAGATTCAAGAACTTACATCAACCTCTTATATTGAAGAAGTTATTGGTGGTGCAAGAAATATTCAATTATTTATAATACAAAATGCTCTTAGAAGATATTTAAATTTATTTCAATAAAATTTGAAAAGTGATGTTTAAAATGAGTAAAAATGAAGAAGAAGCAGGAATAGGAATGCCTGAAGTTAAATATATTGCCAGTTGCGGTAAATGCCCTAATTGTGGAAGCACTTCGGTAAGATTTAGATTACCCCTCGAATGTTATCTTGAAACAAAAGATTTAAAATTAGCTAAAGTTGTTCTTGATTTTAGAAATCCCCAATATTGGTTAAAAGAAACTGTCACTCGATGTGCTAATTGCGGATTTGAATTCCATTTAAGAGATCATAATGAAAATTTTTATCAAGGCTTGCAAGAAACACGAGAAAAAGAGGGAACCCAGCCCACAGTTTGGTGGTATGAATTCGACAATTATAGAACAGATTAAAACAAATTTTTAAATTTTTATTAAATCTTTTTTTGTTATCTTATTATCAATCTAATTATTAAATGATTTTAATAAATCTAATTGAGGAGATTTAATTGATTTTTTCCCGAATAAGATTTCCTTATTTTTTAAAACAAATTTCCAGCCAAATCCGGGTATTTGCTTAAGGGGGCCCTCTATTCCCTTAGGTCTCCCCGTTTTTGTATATAATATCTTAGTATTTTTAATAGCCCTAAATACTTCATAAGGTGTCTTAAATATCTCAATTAATTTCTGTGCTTTTTTAGGACCTATATCAATAAGGCCCTCAATAATGTAAGCTCTTCGCTCTTTTTTAGTCATTTCTTTAGGTGCCTTTCTGGATAAAACAGATGAATTATTCTTAATTTGCTCTCTAAATGCAATCCTCTCAATAGCAATAACGGTATCTTCAATATTTAATGTTGGAATTATAGCAATTCCCATTTGATATGATATTTTTGCTAATACACCGTAAATTGACGCTTTTCTTAAACCTGTATTTTCAAAAACTTCTTGATTTAATCCCTCCAAAATTAATATGGGATTAGGATATACTGATTTTAATCTTTCAAGTTGATCAAATAAACGATTATCCGTAATTGACGAAATAAAATCAAAACCTTCCTTTCGCTCAATTGCTACGTCGCTTGAAACAACTACATCTGCCACATCAAGTTGTTTAGATTCATAGGTGATTTTATCTTTTCGCATATCTAAGAGCTCTTTTAGTTTATGCTCTCTGTGGTCTACAATTATATGCATTCTTTTTTGGACACTCATAGCCATATCCTTAAAACTTTTAAAATCTCTTATTCTGTTATTTAAAATTAATTATATATTTCACGAAAATTTTAAAATTATAATTCCTAAAATACTAAATTTATTTAAAGAAAAAAATTATAAATCAATTTCGTGAAAATTGAGATCCATTGAATGAACAATTAAATTAAAATCCTTAACATTATTTCCCTTTAATATATAATCATTTAAGGCAAGAAAGTTTTTTAAACTTGGAGTGCTAATGTAGACACCTCCCAAAAATACCTTACCTGGGCGATCTGCTGTTTTTAAATAATAAGTTAATTCACCTCCGGTGGGACTTTCCACTTGAGCAATTGCTATTTTGTCAGCCGGAAGTTTCTTAGTAGAAAAATCAATTACCTCTAAGGTTAGATCATCTTCCATGAGTTTCTCGGACACTTTTTGGATAATTCTTATACTTGAACTCATATCAAATAATTTTACCAAAATTCTTCCCATTACATCGCATTCATCAGAAGTTGCAACATCCCATACTTTTGCAATATATTTATCATTATAAGAAAGGTAGGGTTTCTCATATCTTATATCATATCTAATTCCTGAGCCTCTGAGACAATGACCAGTTACGCCAGAATCCAATGCATCTTTTTTCTCCAGAACTCCGATACCTCCGCAACGATTTAAAATATAATTTCTAAAAATAAATTGATTAATTAATTCATATTTGTCATTTAAGAATTCAATTAACCTAATATTGACATATTCCGCTTGTTCTGCGGATATATTTTTACAACCTCCAATGAGATTAAGATCATCTAAAAATCTAATATCAAAACATTCTCTATAAATGTTTAGTAATTCTTCCCGTGCTTTTAAAAGTGAAAAATATTTATTCTTATATCCTAATAAAAAGAATAGGTTGGCGAAAAAAATAATCGTATTTTCATATCTCTCTAATTCACATAAAAAGGTTCGAATTAATTTTATTCTTTCATTGAGCTCTATTTCCAATAATTGTTCAACTGCCATGATATATGCTAAATTATGATGAAAACTTGAAGGATAGCAAATTCTTTTTGTTAATTTTAAATTTTCCGTAAATAGGTTTTTTTTCTTTAATAACTCCGTTATTCCACGATAAAGCCAACCAGTTCTTTGAGATACTGCAACAATATTATCAAATTTATCAAGTTGGAGAGAAAAATAATTACTTGATAAGTGAACTTTATTAAAAATCCCTAAAGGGAGCATATTTAATGCAAAATCTTTTTCAGGTAAATGGTGCGGAATCACAAATAATCCTTTTTCTAATTCTTCAGAGAATAATATGAATCTGATACCATATCTTTTTTCTAATTCCTTTTCGATCCTTAAAGCTTGCGGAAAAACGATTTCTATTGAATCTATTTCCCCGGCTTTTTTATCCACTTCAGTTCTGACAAATATATATTTTTTCTCATTAATAACTGCTCCCATAAAATATTCATAAAAAAGTTCGAATTTTTCTCCCATATCATTAGCAAAAATATTTATAAAATTAGCACCATGGTCATGTAAATAAATGGCAATATCTCTAATGATCGCCCTGTTTATTGAGATAAAATAACCATAAGGTTCTTCTCCATGTTTTCTTATATCCTTCTTAAAATTATCTTTGAGGTTGTTTCCAATATGAGAAAGTTCCGGAATGGATATCATAATAATTCCTTTTTTTTATTTCTTAAATAATAATTATTGTTAATCTTATTAATCTTTATTAGAATGAATTGAATTTGTTTTTATATAATTTATGATATCTCTAAAAGAAAATAATTTATTATTCCATATAATAAATATAAAAATTGCAGCACCAATTAATTCAGTTGCTTGGATTATCGGATTGGTTAATAAAATAATCCACCAATGACCAATCGGGTCTTTTAAAATTGAGAAATCATAATAAACAAAAGGATAAAATAAAGGAATAGAGGGCATATCTAACGCCAAATGAAATAAGCATCCTATAAAAAACGGCACAGAAATTGATTTATCCCCTTTTGTTAATGCTAATAATACCAAAAAATAAATAAAAACAAAAAATAATGAATGAGAAAAACCTCTTCCCGAAGAAATTTCCATGATTGAAAGAGGTTTATCGATTAAATCCGGGAAAATAGATCCAATCAATAATGATAATCTATTAATCTTAAAATTGTTTTTAATATAAGGAATCTCAGATATAATTAACGGGAGTGCCATATGAAAAATTAAAAATATACTGATCACCTCAACTCGAAGAAATCTTAAAATATTGTGAAAAATTGAAAAAGATCCATAAGAATAAAATTAAAAACATTATTATTGTGAATTTAATTGAAATAACTGCAGAGCGTTTAATTAAATAATTATAAGGAACAATTCCTTCCTCAAAAACACCTAAATTTTTGAATAATTGCCTAACATTAATTATTCCATTTCCTTGTGAAATTTTATCATAACCAAGGTCTTCACATGCATTTTTTAGAATATTAATTATATCATTTAATTCAAAAGATCTATTATATTCCTTTAATAATGCAATTATCCCAACACCTATTGCAGCAGAAATACTTGTTCCTGACATTTGTACGATAACGTCAGCATTAAGCGGAATTTCGATTTTTGAGCCAGGTAAACAAAATTCGGGTTTAATAGAGTTATCAGAAATTTTACCTCTCCCGCTAAAATAAGCAATAGTTCTTTTTTTAGTAGTAGCACCAAATGTAATTACTTTTTTACAAGCTCCAGGGCTGCCTATTGTATCACTTTCCGCTCCAAAATTACCTGCAGGGCAAACAATAATTATATCCCTCTTATCCATTATCTCACAGGCTTTACAGAGGATATCACTCCCATCTGACGGATATAATGTCGAGAAAGGAATCAATAATATATCGATATTAACATTCTCAGAAATGATTAAATCAAAACTTTTTAAAATATCTGAGAAGTAAAATTCATTATTTTCATTTGAAATGTTAATACTGACAATTTTAACGCCAGAAGCAAATCCTACGGGTAAACTTTCATAATCAACATATTGATTCGCTATAATAGAAGCCATTAGAGTGCCATGAGTTATATTGTCGGTTTCCTTACCATTAGAATTTAGATTATTTATATTAGAATTTATTTTATATTCTTTTTCTATGATATCATAAATAGAATCAAAATAAGTATTAATACCATCATCAATAATTCCAACTTTAACATTTTTACCGTAAAATTGAATTAAACTTCTTTGATACTCATTAAATCTTAGAATTTTTTTTACTTCTAGGATACTCAGGTAAAGCTGCTGATTTTCTTCAATTTTATCAATTAATTCATCTGAAGAAAGGTCATTTATTATATCTTCGGAAATATTTGTAGAGATTGCAGGAATTATATTTATTTTTTCAAATTTATCTAAAAGGGATTTTCTATTATCTATAAATTTATCTCTGTCATCAATACTTCTAAAAGATATGATGACCTTATATCCTTTTTCGGACTCTGATGATTTTACCTTTAAAAACTTGTTAAAAATAGATTCTAATTTATAAGTTAATCTCCTTTTTAATAATGGATGTATTTTATCTGAATTCATTTTCAAAAGTAATAATTTTAAAATTTATATTCCTCAAGTACTTCATCAACAGAATAATTCTCATGAATTATTTTTGTAAGTGCGCTAACTAATTTTGTTGGATCTTCAGCTTGAAATACATTTCTTCCAAAAGCAACTCCAGCCCCTCCGGCTTGAATAGAATCGTATACCATATTTAAGACCTCTTCTATTGTATCCATTTTAGGACCGCCCGCAATAATAACGGGGATAGATACTCCTTTCACAATTTCCTTAAAACTATCAATGTCTCCTGTATAATTAGTTTTTACTATATCGGCTCCTAATTCTGCACCTGCTCTAACGGCAATATTTACTACATTAGGATCATGTTCATCTTTTATTTTTTTACCTCTTGGATACATCATTGCTAATAAAGGCATACCCCATTCTCTACAGGATTCTACCACTTTTGCAGCATCTTGTAGCATTTCCGGTTCTTCATTTGCTCCGATATTAATATGGATTGAGCATGCATCAGCACCTAATTTTAAAGCTCTTTCAACCGAGCAAACTAATACTTTCCTATTTGGATCAGGAGCTAATGAAGTTGCCCCTGATAAGTGAATTATTAAGCCTATATCCTTTCCACTCTGTCTATGCCCAGCTCCGACCATCCCCGAATGCATCAATACTGCATTTGCACCTCCCAATGCGACTTTATCCACCATCGCTGCCATATTTTCCAAGCCCTTAATTGTACCCATAGTAAGACCATGATCCATAGGAATAATAATTGTTCTTTTACTATTCCTATTCATAATTCTTTCAAGTCTAATACTTTTTCCTATATTCGACATTAGAATAAACCCGATTTATTGTTGTTAAATTTAATATTATATTAATAAAAATATCTCGTAATTGGTAATTAAAAAAATTTACCATGGTTTCTTAATTATTGTATCCCGAACTTTTTTAGCCTTGAATGGGTAATCTAAATTATAATGTATCCCCCGACTCTCTTTTCTTGAAATCGCCGATACAATAATTATTTTTGCTACAGTCGCCAGATTTCTTAATTCTATAAGATCTCTTTCTATTTTAAAGTCCCAATAATATTGATTTATCTCATCTAATAATAAATTGATTCTCTTTTTTGCCCGCTGAAGGCGTTTATCGGTTCTTACAATCCCTACATAATTCCACATAAACCTCCGAATTTCATCCCAATTTTGGGTAATAACAACTGCTTCATTTGACGGTACCGCATGTCCCGGCTCCCATTCAGGAAAATCTCTTATTTTTGAATTTACTTCACTTTTTACGAGTGTGTTGGCACAATTATAAGCACACACAATTGCTTCTAAAAGAGAATTACTTGCCAATCTATTTGCCCCATGTAAACCTGTGCATGATGATTCTCCAATAACATAAAGATTTTTAACATCCGTAGCACCATCAATATCGGCTCTAACACCTCCACAACAATAATGTGCAGCAGGGACAACAGGAATAGGATCCTTCGTAATATCTATATTAAATTGAAGACATTTTTCATAAATTCCCGGAAAATGGGATTTAATGAATTCAGGTTCACGATAAGAAGCAATATCTAAAAGGACATAATCATCTCCTGATTTTTTTAATTCGGCATCTATAGCACGGGACACAATATCTCTGGGTGCTAATTCTTTTAAAGGATGATATTTTTCCATAAATGCATTTCCTCGAATATCCTTGAGGATTGCCCCCTCTCCTCGGAGAGCTTCGGAAATAAGAAAGGCTTTTGCATAGGGATGATATAAACAAGTAGGATGAAATTGAAAAAACTCCATATTTGCTATTGTTGCTCCCGCTCTATAAGCCATAGCAATTCCATCACCCGAAGCAACATCAGGATTAGTTGTATATAAATAAATCTTTCCGGCTCCCCCACATGCGATAATTGTTGCTCTTGCTGAGATATTATGTATTTCTTCAATATCTTGTTCTAATACATAACATCCATAACAATGCAAATTTTTTGTAAATAAATTTACTGCACACCATTTCTCCTTAATCTCAATATTATCGTATCTTTTTACCTTATTCATTAAAGTTTCTTCGATATTTTTACCCGTACGGTCATTCACATGCAAGATACGTCGCTCAGAATGTCCGCCCTCCATACCCAAATCAAATTCGCCCTCATCATTTCTCGAAAAATCTACACCCCATATTATTAAATCTTTAATTCGATCCGGACCTTGGGTTATAATCTGTCTTACAACATCTTCTTTGCATAAACCATCTCCGGCAATTAAGGTATCATGAATATGCTTTTCAAAGCTATCATTTTTATCCCAAACACATGCTATGCCACCTTGAGCATGGTAAGTGTTGCAATCTTGAATTTTTTCCTTTGTTATTATCGTTATATGTATATCAGGATTTAATTCGGATAAATAAATTGCAGTTGCCAGCCCCGAAAGACCGCTCCCGATAATTAAAAAATCTGTCTCGTATTTCATTAGCTTTTATTTTTTATCAACAACTTAATTAATTATCATTATTCGATTTAATAATAATTTTTATTTTTTCAATAATTTTCCTTAAAAGAACGTTTATGCAAAAAATTAAAAATGTTTTATTCGTATGTTTTGGCAATTCGGCACGATCTCCTTTAGCACATGGAATCGCTCTGTGGCTTAAAAAAGAAAAATATAAAGAAGAGCTTAAAGATGTGAATTTTTATTCAGCAGGATTTGTAAATGTCTTCAATCGTGCCCAAGATGAGACAATCGAGTATTTAAAGAAGAAAGGAATAGATTTCAGTGATTTTAAAGGTACAATTATGGACGACGATTTATTAAAAAAGCAAGATCTAATTCTTGTAATGGAAACGAGACATTTAAAAAGATTGAATAGAAAATTTAAACATCTTCCGGAGATCCATGATAAAGCTTATTTACTGCTCGAATATGCAGAAATAAATGGAGATCACGAGATAGAAGATCCAGTTAATAAATCGTCTGAAGAATATTATAAAATTGCCCAAATTATAGAAAAAGGCGTCATTAAAGCAATCGAAAAGATAATTAAAATTAATAACCAGGTTTTATTAAAATGAAATTAAAAATTAAAAGAGTATTAATGGTATGCAGTGGAAACACCGCCAGAAGCCCTGCTGCAGAATATCTCGGAAAATATTATGCTAAAAAATTAAACGCTGATTTGGAATTTGACAGTGCTGGCTTTTTTAATGCCTTTACTTATATGCAACCTGAATCACAGGAATATCTTAATAAAAAAGGAATAAATCATTCTGATTTTAGACCTAAAATTCTCAATAGAGCCCTGCTTGAAAAAGCGGATTTAATTTTAACAATGGAACAATATCATGTGGAGCAAATTCTTAGATCTTATGGTGATTTACCTAATATTAAAGAAAAAACGTTTACAATAAAAGAATTTAATAGTCGTAAAGGTGATATTATTGATCCATATTATACATCTCGATCTATTTATCAAAAAGTTATGAAAGAATTAGATTCACTTATTAAGGAAACTGTTAAAAAAATAATTAAAATAAATCAAAATGATGAAAAAACGTGATTTAATAATGAAATCATTAGTCTCAGAGAAAATAACTCAGGCATATAAGAATAGATTTGAGAAAATGCTAAAATATAAGTATTCTAAGAAAGGAGATGAATTGTTTATAGAAACAGTAGTAGCTGAAGCAGAACAAATTGATGATTTATATGTTAAAGCTAAAGTTGGAGATTTTATTATCGAATGCGATGAACCTAAAGAATTAGGAGGCTCAAATAAGGCACCTCGTCCGATTGATTTATTTTTAGCATCAATAGCAAATTGCTTGGAAATCTCTGCACTCTTATATTTTTCTTTCGCAAATTTAAGAATAGAAAAAATTAAAGTAAAAATTGAAGCAAAAATCGATAAGAGAGCAGTTCTATCAGGGAAAGATGCACCATTACCCGGTTTTTATGATTTTAAAATATATTGGGATATTAAATCCAATGAAAATGAGAAAAGAATTAAAAGAATTCTTAAGAAAGTAGAAAAAAATTGTCCCCTTTCCGGAACATTAAAAAGAAATCATAATTTCGGATGGAATGTCAAGATTGCTTAACAATTTTGACTTTTATTTTATTTAATATTTGACTCTTTCTTAAAATTTAAATTTTTGCACATAACTTTTAATATTTTAATCATTTTATATAATTTGATAAATTTCTTTAAAAAATTAGGGAATATTGAACCATATTTTTCTGACATTTTTGAGAGTGTTATACAGAAAAGTAGAATTCAAGAATTGGTTATATTAATAGATTAATAATTATGCTAAAGTTTAGGATTTAGAAAAATCATTCAGTTCAAACAAATATCAATTAAATAAAAGAGTGGTTGAAACAAATGGAGGTAATTCAGAAATATCTAATAGATGGGGATAATACAAAATATGGCTTTAATTCTTTTATAAACAAAAATATATGTAAAATTGAAATTAATTTAAATTCTCTGATGGAACGAAAAAATATGGCTTTTAAGAAATTAGTTAAGAAGATTAATGATATCTTTCTATTAGAATTCATTTGTGCTTTTCTTGACCACGAAGGTTTATGGAATGAAAATTTATGCGGAGATGGAATTAATTGCAATATAAAAAAGGTTCTAAAAAAAATATCTTATTTTCTATATTAAATTGAAAAAAACTTATTCATTTTTTTTTGATAAGACCTAATTCATAAGGAATTATGAAAAAAATGACATATGCAGTTCCTGCTTCTATGATAATATCATAAGCAAATGCGCCGATTTCTATCAATGGAGGTGCTCTTTGTAAATTATCCAAAGTGCCAATCTCAATCCATCTTGTATTTGCAATGACTTCTGCAATCGTCCATACGATGCCCATGATACAAATTATAAGAAAAATCATAAATGCTCGCTTTTTAGCCATGATATCACTCCTTCTCCAAAACCAAATAACATCCACAATGGCAAAACTGATAAGTAAAATCATTCCTGGCATAAAAAGCATATCTCTTCTTGAAGCCACATTGCCTCCAATATCCTTATAAGGTTTAGCCTGTGAAAACGCAATTAATATAAGAATAACAAATATAATTGATAAAAGAAAGATCCCTCCTTTCTTTGATTTTTGATTCTTACTGAGTAAAAGATCGCCTATAATAAGAGCAATTAAAGTTAGCGTAGCTCCTTCAAAAGCTCCTTGAATAATAATACTTATTGCGAAAGGGATTTCTATTCCAAAGAGAGAATTTTGGTGCATCTCCCTAATCCCAGATATTTGAAGCGTTAATTCAACAAAAGTCCATATAATTGTCCCTATTATAAAAACCCAAAAATAATCCAAACTTTTTGCTATTTTCCATTCTAAAATACAAGCAAAAATTAATATCAATGAAAAAATAAATCTTAGCTCAGAACTCGTACCCATTAAGCCATTTCGTATCATATAAATTGTATCTAACAACATACTTACTAAAATTGGCTTACTTTTGGGTATTAAATGTTTTAAAAAATTAATAAGGTATAAATATAAAAATTTTGGTTATATTTTTAATGAGCGTAAATACCATTTCCAAAATTTTTAACAATACTGTCATAGAAATCCTTATAGGCGAATTTATAGATTCTGATTATGATGCGATGGTAATTCCAACTAATAGCAGACTACTTCCAAGTGGAGATCTTAGATGTAAAGTTCTTAAGGAAGCAGGTGCAAAAGTTCAGATTGAATGTAATACTATTGTAAATAAAATTGGGAGCGTACCGATTACGCAAGCCGTGATAACATCAGGAGGGAATCTCAAGGTAAAAAATATAATACATGTAAATGAGCCTAAATTCGGCTCTGGAAAGGAGGCAAAAAAACTGGCTTTAGCAACATGGAATTGCCTTAAAACTGCAGATGAAGAGGGATTAAGAAGTATTATTTTCCCGCCTATATGTAAAGAACTCTATGGTTTTGATATTAAGCTCATTAGTAAAGCCATGTTAGAATCCATTAAAAAATATATTTTAGAAAAGAACAAAAATATTAATAATATAATGATTTGCCTTGATAATTTACCGGATTATAAAGAATTTAAAAATGCTCTTGATGAATTAGGCGATTAAACAAAAAATATTTTTCTTCTTCATAATTTTAACATTCTATTAATCGGAATAATCGCCTTTTCCGCAATATTGCCAGGAACTTTTATTTCAAATTCGGGATTATCTATATTTTCGAGCACATATTTTGTTAATTCTATGGTATTCTTTTTCATATTATAACAAATCATCTTATCAGAGGCGATATAGTATTTATTTTGGGGAAAATCTACTGCCATTCGATCCATTAAACCTTTTTCAGTTCCAATAATGAATTCATTTATTTCTTTTGGACTATTTTTCACGTAATTATACATTCCAGCTGTAGAGCCTACATAATCAGCAGCTTCTCTTATTTCACGCTTACATTCGGGATGAACTAATAATTTTGCATTAGGATGCTCCGATTTAACCTTATTTATATCTTCTTTAGTTAACTGTGAATGCACAATACAATGCCCTTTTTCGGGCATCTTGATGGTTTTTATTCCAGATTTTTGTTCAACGTAATCGGCGAGGTTTGCATCCGGTCCGAATAAAACGGTATCTGTATTAAATTGTTTAGCAATTTTTTGAACTACATTAACCGCATTAGATGATGTACAACATATATCCGATTCTGCCTTTACTTCTGCAGTGCTATTAACATAAGTTACAACAGGAATATTGGGGTATTGCTCTCTGAATTCCCGAACTTTCTCTGCCGTTAAAAATGCTGCTAATGGACATAATGCTTCCGGATGCGGAATTATTATATGCTTATCTTGATTTAGAATAGAGGCCGTCTCTGCCATAAAAACAACTCCAGCAAATAGAATGTATTCCGTTTTAGCTTTCTCTTTAGCAATCCTTGATAAACCTAAAGAATCGCCCAAATAATCCGCAATTTGTTGAACTTCAATAGGTTGATAATAATGAGCCAAAATCGTTATATCGAGCTCTTCTTTTAATCTCAATACTTCTTTTTGTATTTCTTTAATAGAAATAAAGCATCACCGATTTTTTTAAAATCCTTCTTTTATTCTTAAAATCGTTCTTTAATTTTAATTCTTATTTAAATTTCTAAATATTGATATTCAATTAATTATTCCTCCAAATATGGAGAGAAAAAGATTATTCTTCTTATTCAGCGTTGCTTTATTATCTTCAAGTATCATTTTAGGGATTCTTTCATTGGTATTTTCTTATCAATTACAGATTCAAAGAGAAGAATTTTTCGATAAAGAAGAGATTTATGTTGAACATTATTCCGTTAGAATGAATGATAATATGGAAATTAAAGGATTGATGTATGCTAAAGATAATTATCTAAATAAAAAGGATCATTCAATTCCGATGATCTTTATTATTTTTGGGATTAACAGTCGTAAAGAAAAAGATTTTTTTAAAGTTTATCAATTTTTAGACTTAGGATATGCTGTATTTACCGTAGAATTGAGGGGACATGGGGAATCTGGAGGTATTAGTGGATTTCTAGGAAAGGAACCTCAAGATATGGTAAAAGTTTTAGATTATATAGAGGATAATTATAAATTTGCAAATATATCTCATGTAGCATTATTAGGTTTTTCGTATGGTGGGGGAGTAGCTTTAATCCTTCAAGCAATTGATGATAGAATTTTTACTTCTGTAATTTATCATCCGCTTTCATCGGTAAAAAAGTTTTTAGAAATCGTTCCTTTTCAAAATATCATCGGTAAAACTCCCGCAATTGATGATCTGTCAAAAATCAAGGGTGGATATGAAATCTGTAATGAAAATAATACAAAAAATCTTTTATTAATTCACGGAGAAAAAGATGAAGTTATTCCTTATCAATATAGCCAAGATGTTTATAACAAGCTAAATGACGATAAAAGAGATGATATCCAATTAATAATACGTCCGGGCTTAGATCATGGTCCCAATGAGCAAGATGAGGGCTCTTTAAAATATACAATTGCCTGGTTCGAGCATTTCTATCATAATCCGTCAATAAATATTACTAATTTAGATGAAGAAATTAAAAATATCGAATTAAAAGAAGTTAATTATCCAAGCACTTCATTACTATTTGATTTAATCTTTATTAGCGCAATTCTCTTATTTTTTGGTTTGATGTTCTTAATTCTTCCAAAATATTTATGGCCTAAGTCAGAAGGAGTAAGATCAGAATTTAATAATCTCTTAGGTAAAAATATTGAGGTAAATAGAATTTATAAATTAATGTTATTGAAGCGTTCTTTTGTATATTTAACAATAGCATTTATTGGAGCGATTATTTTTGGAATCTTTAACCCCTCCTATTTATATGGATATTTTTTGGTAATTCCCTTAACAATAATTATTGTACTTTCATTCATTAAAAGTAGCATTTATGAAAACTGGAGAGAAGAATGGAAAGAATGGTTTAATATAAAAAAGGGGGATATAACTAGATTTTTGTATTCATGTCCTATAATTTTGATTCCTGTATTTTATTTCGTTTTAATTTATAATTTTGAAGCAATAACTACATTAAATAGTCCGATTCCATTTTTTACAAGCACAACACTGATATATTTAGCAATAGGTTTAAGCACATTATCCGCGGATTTAATGTTAATAAGAAATCTAAAATTTAAGCATAGTTTTATTATTATTGGCTTACGTTATGCCTCATTATTAATCTTTTTCATTTTTGTTCCATTACCTGAATTTCCATATTTTGGACAAGGATATACAATTCATATTATTCTTCTCTTAATGATTGGCTTAGCTATGTGGATAATTTCAATTACCATAAATATTTTAAGGCTCATCTTTAAAAATAAGTTAACTTTTCTCTTAATAATATTGCTTCCGCTAATAATTTTTATGGTAAATAGATTCTTTAGAATTATATGAGTTAAATTTTAAAGATTCCATTTTTTTTATTAACTAAGTTCAAATTCTCGAATATTAAATGTGAAAAAACGTGAAGTTTGAAAAAAGAAATCTGAAAATTTTCATATTTTTATTGATTTTACAAATAATTCTTTTTGGCTGGCTTTTTATATTGATATGGTGGGCTAAATTTGAATTTATCTATAATACATTAATTACTATAGTAATTGCAATTCCAATAATCCTATTGATTACAATTCCATCCTATTTTATTATACGGATTCTAATAAAGCTTAAAAAAAATCCTCAAGAGAGAATTTCTTTTAAAAAGAGTTCTATTTTTGCGATTCTATTAATTTGTATCATATTTTTCTCATTAACAATTAGTGCGCTATTTTTGTATACCGTGCCTACAGCAATATTTCTATATAATTATGATAATGGGCCTTATTTAGTATGGAGTGGTGATCCACAATCTTCAATGACGATAATCTGGATTACAAAAAATCCTTCGGAAACAACTTTAAAATACGGTGAATCAAAAAATGATATGGAGACTATTCGACTCGGTATTTATGATAAAATTCATATAGTTAAATTAAGTGAATTAAAAGCTGATACTAAATATTATTATGAAATTCCGGGATTTTCTGATAAAATATATTATTTTAGAACAGCACCTAAAGAGGATAAACCTTTTAATTTTACGGCGATAGGTGATAATAGAAATAGCGGAGGCAATACTAAATCCCATTATGGCGATGTTATAGATGCGATGTCCTCATATCAATATGATTTTATAATAAATGTCGGCGATGTCTGTTGGGCTGGAGGAGATATGGATTCTTGGCATGAATTTTTTTCAAATATGCAGAAGCATGCAGCAACAAGGCCTTACATGATTGCAATCGGAAACCATGAATACGGGAATGGAGATTTATTCGCCAGAAATTTCAAGCAATTTTTTCCTTATCCCTATGTAAATCCTACAGCTCATTATTATAGTTTTACATATAGTAATGCTCATTTCATTATGATAGATAATTTCGATACCCCTCTTAGTGGTAATGGTAATATAGATTTACCTCAATATTACTGGTTAGAACAAGAATTAGCAGCAAATCAAGATAAATGGTTAATAGTTGCTTTTCATATTCCTCCTTATAGTACAGGCGACTTTAATATGAATCCGAGATTACAAAAACAATTATGTACATTATTTTACAAATATAAAGTGGATATTGTCCTCACTGGACATGACCACCATTATGAATCGTTTTGGGTTAATAAAACGGAAGATTGGGGTGGAACTTATTATTTTGTTACTGGTGGCGGAGGTGCTTCTTTAGATGAATACATAATGGACAGAGAAGAGAATCCTTGGAAGCACCGCTGGCATAATGCATCGATTGAGGCATATCAGGATGATTATGTAACTAAACATGACCAATTATACGGAGAATTAACCTTTCAATTCATGCATTTTGAAATTGATGGAGAAAATATGCATATAAGAGCAATAAGAGATAACGGAACATTAATTCAAGAATTTTTCATTAAAAAATAAAAGAAAATATTATTATTTTTTATTTTCTAATTCTTTTAGCTTCTCATGCTTTTTTTCGTGAAGTTTTAAAACCTTTTGCTGAACTTCTTTCCAATATTCTCCTTTGAGCGGATAAAATTGCAAAATTAAGGCTTCTAAATATAAACATATTGCAGGTATAAGTCCAATGAAAATTCTAATGGCTAAAAGAGCAGCAGCAGGTTGTAAATCTGGTCGAGCAATACCACCGGTTAGAGATCTTGGAATAAATCCCGTAGCGTCAAGTAAAATTACAGGAATAACTAATGCAATGCTCTGAGCAGGTTTTGTAATTAAGGCATTTATACCAAAAAACATTGCTTCTCTTCTAACACCTGTTTTTAACTCATCCTCATCGGCAACTTGAGCAAATAATACATTAGTATATACGAGAGGTCCAACAAGACCAAAACCTGCCAATATTAAAGAGATATAAATTAAATCTGCGGGTAAAAATGTTAATAATAGCAAACCAGTGGCACCGATTAAAAGTAAGATTTGATCACTTCTAACAACTCCAAATTTATTAATAAAATATGGTGTGAGCCAAATTCCGAATAATAACGGTAATATTATAAAGATAAGCAATATTATTGAAGAAACTCTAACGATATAATCAGCTAAATAAAAGATGGAACCAAGTATTAATGCCTGGATTAAAATACTCATAAAATTTGCAGTTACAAGAATATTAAAAGATTTACTTTTAAACGTCTCCTTTAGTGCTGCTTTAAAACCCAAAGGTTCATCTACTTTAGTAAATTCCGGTCTCTCATCGAATTTATAAGTAGTAAACATAACGCAAAACGTTCCAAGCACACCTACACCTATCATAGCCATTTGTAAAGGTAATAAATCCGCTTGTTGTCTAAAAAGTTCAGGAATCACAAATCCCAAAATCATTCCGATTAAGGAGAAAAATGATGCAAAAACCTGAAGCCCATTTCTTTCTTGTTCGCTTTCCGTTATTTCAGGGAGGAGTGCTGAATACATAAGTCCTACAATCGTAAAAGCAGTATCATAAAGGAATGTAGTGACTAACATCCACCAAAAAATTGCAATATCCGGCTGCTTTGGAGCAAACCATACTAATATAAAAAATAGCCCTAAAAACGGAGCGCTATAACGCATGAATGGAATTCTTCTTCCTTTTTTTAATTTTGCGCGATCGGATATAATTCCAAACAGAGGATCGTTTAGGGCATTCCAAATAGCATAAACAAATGACACAATATAAATATAATAAGCGTTTTCAACCAAACCAAGGTAATCCGTATAAAAAATCGGCAAAAGTGTTGCATATATACCGCTAATTAAACTTGTTCCGAAGCTTGCTATTCCCCAATATAATTTTTCCTTAATAGAAAATGTTCTTACTTTAATTGTCCCGGAATTTTTATTAATATTTGACATTTTTCTCATAAATTTTTTTTTTATAATTTTTAATATGCTCTTTTTCTTAAATAAGATTATATTTTGCCGCAATTTCCAAAAAAGCGTCTGTAAAATATTTTACTTGTTCCCATGTTAACCCATATGTGCTGTATTTCATATCTTTTGAAATGCCCGGTAGCATTCCGATTATACCTCGTTCTTTAAATTCATCTCTTACAAAAAATCCTTTTCTTGGATGTGTTTTGGCGATTTCTGCAAAGCACTCCGTTTTGATATTTGTAAGCGGATGAATTTTCGGATATTTCCCGTTAAGCTTAATTCCGTCAATTTTTAATATATTATCAAGTACGTAATTAGCTTTTTTAGATTCTTCTTGAACATATTCTTTTTGAGTTCTCTTAACGATTGTTGGAAAGCTGGCTATTAAAGTCATTAAAGGAGCTCCATATACGGGAGGACATCCCATAACATTACAAATTTTATTTGAAAAAGATTTATGGGTAAGATCTCCCGTTATTTTTGATAAATTTATCATATCATCATAGAATTCTTCAGTAAAGCCCAAAATTCCTATAGGCCCCGATGCCGCCATAGATTTATGTCCGCTACAGCTTAAAAGTGATATTTTTGATTCTTTAGCATCTACCGGAAGGATTCCTACCGAATATGCTCCGTTTAATAAAAAAGGAATTTCATATTTTTCGCAAATTTCTCCAATTGGTTTAGGATCATTATAATTTCCGTATTTATAATCAACATGCGTTAATAAAACTAAAAGCGGAAGTTCACCCGTCTCTTTTTTAACTTTTTTTATAATTTCTTCATAATCATTGGGGTCAATAGAAAATTCGGGCTCACCAGAATTAGGAACTTCTCTTAAGCTCAAATTATTTACTTCAATGGCTAAATACGTTGTATAATGTGCGAGACTATCAATTACAACTGTTTTTCTTTTTGGATATTTTTTTGCTAAAACCTGCATCGCAATTCTTTTTGATTCTCTTGCGGAAGCGGTAATTATTACATTATCGATATTTAAAAATTTTGCCAGATCCTCATAGAATTCAGCAACAGGAGGATTTTCAATCATATCAATCCTTCCTTTCATACAATTGTCGCAAATACTATATCCATCTCCAAAATAAACTAATGCTTTTAAAGCTTCAGGTGTTAAAATCCCTCCTCGTTGAATTGGGTGAATATTAATAAATTGTTCGTTAATATCTCTCCTTAAATTTGTATATTTTTGTACTAACTTATTACTATATTCCAATCTGGGCATTTTTTCAATAATTTTTTTCAAATCATTCTTAATAAAATTAGTTCATTTCAATTTAAAAGAATTTTTAAAAATAAAGGCGAATTTTCAATTTTAAAATAAAAAATAAAGTATTTGAGTGAGAAAAAAATGCCAATAATAATGCCAAGCCCGAGAACGGGTAAAGAACCTAAAATTCACGAAGATGCATTTATAGCTCCGAATGCAACTATAATTGGAGATGTTACGATTGAAGAGGGTGTGAATGTTTGGTTTGGAGCAATAATTAGAGCCGATTGGGGTACAATAAAAATCGGAAAAAATACCAGTATTCAAGAACACGTTGCAATTCATATCGAAGTAGGAACAGAATGTATAATAGGGTCGAATTGTATTATAGGACATCATGCGATGGTTCACGGACCATGTATTATTGAAGACGGATGTTTAATCGGAATTGGTGCAAAAGTTATTAATAAATCCAAAATAGGTGAAGGATCTCTTATTGGTGCGGGTGCAGTAGTTACAAATAAAGAAATTCCTCCAAGAAGTTTAGCCGTAGGAATTCCTGCTCAGGTTAAAAAGCAATTGCCCGAATCCAAAAAACCGATTGGTATGCAAACTTCGGGTGAATATGTCAAAAATGGTAGAGCTTTTAAAGAATTTTTTGAAAAAAATCCGCAATATTTAAAATATTAATTTTTTACTTTATATTTTCTTATTTTGAGCATATACAATCTTCATGTTTAATAACGGGAATTTTTTTGAATGTTAGACTTAATAGATTTACCATCAAAATATTATTATATAAATTAGGAAGACCTAATGCTGTTTTAATCACTTCTAAAGCTTCCATAGTACCGAGAATTCCAGGCGTAACCCCAATAACAGGTAAAACTCTCTTTTTTTGAGGTTCTTGATCTACTTCAGAAAAAATACAATTATAACATGCAGTTTCTTTTGGATTTATCGTCATTATTTGTCCATAAAAATCCTCTATCCCTGCAATTACACATTTCATTCCGTATTTTATTGCGGTTCTATTAACTAAAAATTTAGTTTTTATATTATCACTACAATCGATAATAAAATCTTGCCCATTTACATATTTTCCTATCGTGTTATCATCTATGTAATCTTTATACACTTTAATTTTTACTTTTGAATTCAATTTAGATAATGTCTCTTTAGCCATCTCTACTTTAACCTTATTTACTTGACTTTCATTGTATAAAATTTGTCTTTGAAGGTTTGATATATCAATAATATCATTATCAATTATTGTTATTTCTTTAATCCCGGCAGCTACTAAATAAAGTGAACAAGGTGACCCTAATCCTCCAGCACCTATTTGTAAAATCCTTAATTTTCCTATTTTTTCTTGACCCTCCTCACCAATATTGGGAGATATTATTTGCCGTGAATATCTTCTTTTTTGTTCTTCACTAAGAATTTTTATCACCAGAATATTTTAATTATATAAGATTTTTAATTTTTCTTATAAAATCTTCTAATTCAATTAATACAAGTCCATAATCTGTATTTATATCCAACAATGATACAATAATGAATTTGTCATTTATTTCCATAGCGATAACCTGATATTGATCGTATTCAACGGTGAGAATTTGAAGTTTTTCTTTTTTTAACGGAGCGATTGCAGCATTCAGACCTCCAAACATCGTTGCAACCATTGCGGCAAATTTTCTATCATCTATATCACGGGGTAATAAGGCACTATTAAGAATTCCGTCTTTTCTAACAATTGCCAATCCTAATAATCCTTCAATACTTTCAAGAGAAGTTAATTCATTATGAAAATCTCTAATATCGAAATCTCTCATTTGAATATTACTTTATAATTAAAAATAATTCCTAACCAAAAAACGAGAAAACAATTTATCTATAAAAAGATTTATGGCCGTTAAAGGGCATATGTCTGTTTCTCCAACTTGGCTGTCTGAGTTTTGCGGTTCTTCCAAAACCGCAATAGGCACAATATCTTTTACGTCTATTAAAAGAATGTTTACCGCATCTTCTGCATGTCTTATGACTTGCGGCTTTATTTTTCTTTCCTTTACTTGGAGTACCTTTTCCCATATTTTTACACCCGATTTTATTTATATATCATCTATTACTTCTTCTCTATGCATTAATTTATCATGCTCTTCTTCATTATCCGTAAAAATTAATTTCTCACGATCTTGACCAATAAAAATTATAGAAGCACCTCTAATCATTACGGTTCCTAATTGCTTACTCCGTTTTCCGCCTCTCCCGAAATAAATTTCTTTTGCGTTCTCAACAATTAGATTCATATAGTTATCAAATCTTACTAATTTTCCGGTTAAATAAGTGTTCCAAATCTTTAGTTTAATTCGAAGTTCATCCTTTAAAAGGGCTTTTGCTAAAGATCGATGTATTGTCGGCTGAGACATTAAATTCTACTTTAAACTATTAATTAAATTAAGTGATTATTAAGTTGTTTATTATTTCAAACTATAAATATTTTTTTAAACGTTTATATCTTAATTCCATTCAATTTTTTATTTTTCACTTTTCAATTCATTATTAATTCTATTTACAAATTTATCTAAGATTTTTAATTGTTCTATCA
>CAZVTX010000001.1:30042-36591 GCA_964629395.1 uncultured archaeon | reverse complement strand
AATATCAAATAAAAAAAAATAAAAATATTAAAAGTATCAATTATAATCTTTTTACAATTAGTTCGGCTAAGCGATTTGAATATCCCCATTCATTATCATACCAAGACATAACACTTACTTGATTTCCAATAACTTTGGTCCATAAACTGTTAAAAATGGAGCTATGGGGATTACCAATTACATCAGAACTCGTTATTGGTTCATCAACATAATCTAAGATTCCCTTCAATGTAGTTTCTGATGCTTCTTTCATTTTTGCATTGATTTCTTCTGCACTTGTTTCTTTTTCAACAACGGCTTTTAGATCAACAACGCTACCATCGGGAGTAGGAACTCTAATAGCAATACCATCAAGTTTTCCATTTAATTCAGGAAAAACGAGTCCGATTGCTTTTGCAGCACCAGTAGAAGTAGGGATCATATTAATAGCCGCAGCTCTACCTCTTATCATTTTAACCGGATCACCTGCTCTGGCAGTATCGACGGTTCTTTGGTCACCCGTATAGGAGTGGATGGTAGTCATTATACCGTGAATTATTTTGAAATTTTCATGTAATACTTTTACAACTGGACCCAAGCAATTGGTTGTGCATGAGGCATTTGAAATAATCTTATGCTCATCAGTAATTTTATCATCGTTGCATCCTAAAACAACGGTTATATCAGGATTAGTTGCAGGTGCACTAATTAAAACCCTTTTTGCACCTGCTTCGAGATGTTTTGCCGCGCCTTCACGATTAACAAAAAATCCTGTTGATTCAACGGCAACATCAATATTATTACTTGCATGGGGTAGATTGGCGGGATCTCTTTCAGCAGTAATGGGGATTTCTATTCCATCAACCACTAAAGCCTTTTCTTTTGCTTCAATGGTTCCCGGGAATTTACCGAAAACGGAATCATATTTTAAAACATAAGCTAAGTATTTTGGTTCAAAGAGATCGTTAATTGAGACAATTTCAATATCATCTTTCCAGTTTTGCCAGACGGCTCTGAAGAAATTTCTTCCAATACGACCAAAACCATTAATTGCAACTCTTTTCGCCATTTTTATCACATTTAATTATTTTTTTATTAATTTATTTGGGATAAGGTTTGTGATCTTTTTATGTTCAGTAATTTTTAATATTTTAGTTTTTAAAGCGAATTACGATCTAGGTTTTAAAATTGCAATGCTATTTTGCTAAATCTCAAAAAAATTTTGCGATACTTCTAAGATAATTATATTTTTATTTTTAAATTTAATTTATGAAAATATAATTTAAAATTATTAAAAAAGAGAGTAAAATAAAAATTAAGATTATTCTTCAGAACCTTCTTTACCGAGTAAACGCATAACGGCGTCAGCTAATTTATTTTGGCTCCTACTTAAAATGCCTTTTATCTTTCCTTCTTTACCAAGAACTCTAAGCATTATACCGTTCCACACAGATCCAGGTTCACCCTTTACATTTTTGAATCGGTCTCTGAATACTTTTACGCTAATATTATCATAATTTTTAGAAGCATCCGTGCACTTAAAACAGAGGATACATTTATTCTCATCTACAACTATCTCATTGCCTTTTCTCGAAAGTGCTCCAACCGCACATTCATCAACGAATTTGTCGATGATTTTCGTATCTTTTTCATTACAGGTTATTTTGATACTTCCAACGACCACTTTCCTTACTTTTTGACCATTGTCGAGAACTCTTACTTCTTCTTCAAATTCGGGGAGTGAACCATTTTCAACGAGATTTATTCGTTTTTCACCATTAATATAAAGTTCAAGAGTATATCCTGGGCAAATCCAAGAACAGCAGCCACACCAAATACATTTATTTAAATCGACTACTATCTTTTTATCAGATTTAATACCCATCTGTTCAGGAGTACCGATTGCTGTTTTTTTAAGGGGCTCATCATAGATACTGACCGTTACGGGGCATACACGATGGCAAAATCCGCATTCAATACATTTACTCTCGTCATATTTCAAGATCATGTCATGATTGAGCATTTTATACTCGTAATGGGTGATATTTTCGTCTATTTGAACTGCTTTTTTAGATGGTAAACTCATTTTAATTCACTTTTTCGTTTTCATTTAAAATAATATTTTATTTTTTTCATTTTTAATAATTTTTATAATAATTATGTTGAATATTAAACATATTTATCTTTCGAGTTCCATTTCAGCAATAGCTTTTCCGCTCCTGAAGGGTATATCATCGAGGGATTTACCTGATTCATATCCAAATTTGACTTTAAATGATTCATTAAGCGATTGAAATATTAGACTTAAGGGTAAATTCATCGGACAATTATTATCACAATTACCACATTCAATGCAACGGTCTGCAACATGAGCAATACGGGTTAATTGATATGTGATGTTATCGATTGTTTTTTCCTTTTTCTTTTTCAAAAGGATACAATCAATGCAATAGCATACGGGGCAACCTCGAATACACATACCGCATGCAGTACATTTTACAAATCGTTTAAGTTTTTCTTCTTGAGGTAATTTGTCCCATTCTTCTAAATCCTTTTTACGTTTTTCTTCAGCTTTGGAGATAATTTCTTTATACTTATTTTCATGAGCCTCCTTAATATCAGCGGGGAGATTTTTTTTCTCAATTCCCGATTTATTTAAAATTTCTTCACCTTTTTCGGAATATACCTTTAAAATAATCTCATCAGAATCAATTGGAATTCCTAAATCACTCAATGATAAATCAGCAATAACCGGTTTTTTATTTATACAACGTAAACAATTTTCTGCTATTGATATTCCAATTTCTTTAATTGTCCCATCTTCAAGTTTTACAGTAATTCCATTATCAGTAACTTTTTCTTTTATTATTTTTGAAGGATCTATATCCTTGAACTTTTTAATTTCTCTACTTGCCTTTGGTGCCATTCCACGATCTTCAATAGCGATAATAAAAACATTATCAAGATTTATTTGCTTAATTTTGGTAAGCTCAATTAAAGCCCGGGTATCACATGGTCTGGCAATTATCGCAACTTTTTCATCCATTGCACCCTTTAATTGTTTATGGAGTACTTTTGATGCAGAGTCAGTGCGAGCATAGCCGTAAGCTATTAAAGGCATTAACGGGAATTCTTTTATATCTTCAAATTTAGAGATGATTTCGGGTTGAACCGTTAATCTATCTGTTACATTATTCTTCTTATCAAATCTTAATTTCGCACTAATTATCTTATTAACTACTCCTTCTTTTAATAGAGTACTGAGTATTTTAGGAAAATCATCAATTTTTATCAGATATTTCGATTTTATTTCCATGTTTCTCTCACTTTTTAATTAATCCAATACATATTTTTAATTCTTAACATATTTTTTATTTTTTAAATTTTTAAAAAATTTTTTAATATAATGTGTCAATGGGGCAACCATTTCTTCCGCAGGGTTCTAACCTTTAAAACCCAGCGTCATTAGCAACACATTTATTTTTTCGATTTTGCCTTCTTTGTTGGCGTGCTTTTAAGGGCACGAAGGGGATTCGGACCAAGTTCTGAAATGATTTTATTAAATTCCGTAGCAGTTCTCTGATATTTTTCACCTTCGGCTGCCGAGCACCACTGGATCATCAAGCGTTCGGGTTCGATACCAATTGCTTTTAAAACTTCTTTAAGGTACTCTACTTGTCTGTAGGCAAAAAAGTTGCCTACTTCATAATCGCATTCGTGCGGATATCATCCAACAACTAAAACACCATCAGCTCCACGTCCAAACGCACGCATTACTACATCTGCGCCAACTCTACCAGTGCAAGGCACTAAAACAGTTCTTAATGAGGTGGGATATTGCGCTCGAATTGTTCCCGCCATATCAGCTGAACCGTATCCTCATTTCCAACATAAAAATGATATTATTTTAAAATCATCTTCCGACATTTTTTATTCACCTCTTTACTGTTCCAGTGGTAATAATTCATCTATATATGCCATATATTGGTCATCCCGGAAATATGTTAATTCAATCGCCTTAGATGGACATAAAGCAGCACAGGTTCCGCAACCGCGACAATTTATCAAATCGACAACCAGATTACCTTTTTCGTTTACGGAGATTGCACTATAAGGACATGCTTCTATACATTTATAGCATTTTGCACATCTCTCATCATTAGGTTTTGCTCTTATTAACTCCATAGTATATTCTCCTTTTCTCATCGGAATTGATGCTGCTGAAGCAGCGCCTCTTGCCTGACCAACTGCATATGCAATTCCTTTCTGACCTTGACATGAACCTGCAAGATATATGCCAGGAACTTTAGTGCTAATCGGATCAAGGCGCGCATGATATTCTTTCAAAAAGCCATCAGCACTTTTTTCCATGTTTAATACACGTGCAATTTCATCAGTTCCCTTCGAAGGTAATGAGGCAGATGACAATACAACTAAGTGGAATTCTTCTTCAATAATTGTATCTGCTCCAACAGCTTCCATTTGTACTTTTAGATTTTTAGTTAAAGGATCTTCTTCAATTTTTCCAACGAGTCCTTTCATAAAGACAATTCCAGCATCTCTTGCTCTTCTATAATATTCCTCGTAATCCTTTCCGCAATTTCGCATATCTATATAGCAGACGACGATTTTTGTATCGGGATGCTCAGATTTTATAAGTTTTGAATTTTTTACCGATAAATTACAGCATACTACACTGCAATATGGATTTTTACTAACATCTCTGGAGCCAACACAATTTATAAATAATATTTTTGTAGGACGTTTTCTATCGGAAGGACGTACTAAATGACCGTAAGTTGGTCCATTAGGGGCTAGGATTCGTTCTAATTGGATTTGAGTAATAACATTTTCATATTGGCCGTATCCGTAATCTGGACCCTGATAAATGTCCCAACCGGTTGCAACGATTATAGTTCCTACCTCTATTTCCACGATTTCATCTTTCATACTAAAATCTATCGATTGTTGGTCGCATGCATCTACACAAGCAAAGCATTCCACACATGATTCACGAACGATGTCATAAACAGCAGGAACTGCTTGTGCAAAAGATATGTCAATTACTTTCCTCGCAGAAAGATTCTCATCAAAATAATTTGGAACATAAATCGGACAAACATCGGTACATTGACCACAACCTGTGCAAGTGGTCTCATCAACATATCTTGTTTTTCTTTTAACTTTTACCTTAAAATTTCCGATATAGCCATCAACCCCAACGACTTCAGAGTATGTCATTATATTTATATTCGGATGACGATTTGCCTCCAACATTTTTGGTCCGAGAATTCAAATTGAGCAATCATCTGTCGGAAATGTGCGATCTAATTGAGACATTCTGCCTCCAATTGTAGTCTTTTTCTCGACTAAATAGACTTGATAACCGGCATCACCCAGATCAATTGCAGCAGAAAGTCCAGCAATACCACCGCCTACTACCAAAGCAGCAGGTTTTATTTGAACAACCTTGGTTGGAACATCTTCTAACAATCTTGCACGTGAAATACCTGCTCTTATTAGTTCTATTGCCTTTATAAGTGCTTTTTCTCTAACTTCAGGTAATTGATGTACAAAGCTAACATGTTCCCTAATATTTACAAATTCTAAGTATCTAGGTGGTAATCCTGCCTCACGCAAAATTGCATGAAATACGGGCTGATGTGTTCGCGGTGTGCATGCTGCTACAACGATTCTTTTTAGTTTAAATTCAGCAATTTTCTCTTTGATAAATGTCGAACCGCCTTCTGTGCACATACTAAGATATTCAAATGCTTTAACTCCAGGTAATTTATTTAATTCTTCCACAATTTTCGGAACATCTAAGATCCCGGCGATATTGATACCTCAACGGCAGACAAACACGCCAACTAATTCAGGCTCCTTAGTTTCATTACTCATGGTCTGTTTTTTTCCAGACACTTAATTCACCACTTTTTTGCTTATATCCTCCTTTAATTTTAATTTTTTCTTATTATGAATAAAATTCTCTATTAAGTGGTTTGTGATTTTAAATAATTGATCTTATTAAAGTTAAATTATTAGAGCATTAGATCAAAAAATACATATATTTTTTTCAATTTGGCGAATTCTAAATATTTCTAATTGAGATATGCGCGAAACCGAAAGTATTGCCTCTATTATTTATCGGTTCAGATTATTTTTATTAATTTTAATTATCGGATTTGTTAAAATAAGTAGAAAATTTCTCTATGTCAAAATATCTTTTGGGATTTCTTTATTTTTTAATAATTTTATATATAGAGGATTTCAAAAAATATATATATGGTATCCGTGTGCAGAAAATGTTATTTACCAGGAAAACGTAGTAAAAATAGCGCTAAAAGTATGCGAAGTGCGGATATGCATATATTAACCAAAATTGCCCGGGAAAGTAAAGAAAAAGCCATTGATTTTATAGAGAATGTTTATCCTTGGGATGTATGGCGAGTTTCACACGCATTTAAGGATATGACCAAAAATATAAATCACCATGCAACGCATTCTAAATATATGACCAGATTAAGAAGAAAATTTAAAAATAAAAAATTCTTTTACTAAAACGATAAA
>CAZVTX010000001.1:0-29942 GCA_964629395.1 uncultured archaeon | reverse complement strand
GACCAGATTAAGAAGAAAATTTAAAAATAAAAAATTCTTTTACTAAAACGATAAATTTTTTATAATATTATAGTTTAAGGAGATATATCATGGATTATTGTCCCAATTGCGGATCGAAAAATGACAGCGAAAGTAAAATATGCGCTTATTGCGGCTTTAATTTAGACATTCTAAATGAACTTAATAAGAAAGATGAAGAAATTAAAATATTAAAGGCGGAAATTGAGAATCTTAAAAAAGGTTTACAAAAACCTAATGTAATGCAGAATTTTCCTTTTTGGATAATACCAATAACGGTTTTAATATTTTTTGGATTAATGGCTTTAATTGTTATATTTGCTTTAAGATAATCTTTTTTATTTAATATAATTAAAAATTAAAAAATAAGCATTTTAAAAAGAAATTAAAGATAAAAAGAAAAAATATTAATAATCTAATTATTTTTGTTCATAATCTTCGATAACTTCGTGGAATAATCTTCTTGCGGCTTCGATTCGGGTTTCTTCTCCAATTTGTACGACGTTTTTAAGCGAGATTGCTTCTTTTGGGCATACGGCGATACATTGAGGTTCTTTTTTGCCAACTTCGGGATCAATAAATTCCTCTTTCATTCCTTCACATAAATCACAAATTATTGCTTTTTGTGTATAAACATGAAGGGTAATAACGCCAAAATCACAAGCACGGACGCAAAAACCGCAACCATTACATTTATCTTCATCACAGATAATAGACCCCTCATCATTTTTGAATAGTGCTTTTTCCGGGCATGAACGAATACATGGAGCATCTTCGCATTTTTGACAGGCTAAGGCAATATTAAAAACGGGTTCAATTCTAACACGATGAATCCTCGTATTAATTGGGTTAAATTCACCGTCATGAACGAATGAACATACTGATTCACAAGTTTCGCATCCTGTGCAGAGATCAGCATTTACAACAATAAATTGATGGATTTTTGATTTTTTAGCCGACATTTTTACTTCCCTCCTTTAGGATTTAACTTACCAATAACGAAGTCAAGGCCTAATTTTTTGAGGGTCTTTTCAGTTGGAACTCCAGTTTCAGGATCCCAGCCACGAGCTTCATAATATCCCGATAATAATTTCTGATAACCATCTTCTTTCAAAACAACGCCCTTATTAGGACCTCTTGTATGCGGAATTGTAAAGAATCTTTCAGGGGGGTGATCATCAGCTCTTGTGAATCCTTCACGAATGTTAAAGCATTTTGAAAGTGTAACGATGGCATCTCCTCTTTCCATTAATAATTTACCCGTCATAGGAATGCCGGTTACAAGTTCATATGCTTTCGCCATCTCATCATCATTTTCATAGATGCCCCTTGTGAATTTACAGATAATAAAGGAATCGATAATTGCATAGTTATCCTCCAACTTTTTAATTGCCTTACCTCTTTCAAGCGGCTTATCATATGCAAATCTATCAAAAGTACCCTTTGCATCTAATCCATAAGCACCATTTCTTAAGTGACATGCTCCTCTGATAGATACACTTATACCTACTGCAAAACTTGTCATTCCATGAATGTCAAAAGCAGGCATTTCTAAACCCTTTATTTGCATGGCATATTTAGAAGCACCTTTTCGTCCCATAGCCTCAAGTTTTTCACCGGCAACCTTGGTTCCATGTCCAAAAATCTCACCGGCAAATCCTTTTCCTAAGATCATTTCTTCGGTAAATCGAACTAAATTCTTAGTGGAACCAAATGGAAGTTCATAACCAAGATCTTCTTTTGTTATTAATCCATCCGTATACAAGTCACAAGCCATTGCTGCAGTTGCACCCCCAGAGATTGCATCTACACCTAAATCATCACATAATGTAATACATTTAAAGATTGTAGGCCAATCATCATTTCCGCAAGAAGTACCGAATCCGTAAATTAATTCAACATCTACACTTGCAACGAGATTCGGATAATCGGGATGCGTCTTAGGAACCCTTGCTAAATGATCACATGCTACAGCACATTGAGAGCAAGCGACTTTTTTAACAACCCATTCTTCGTTTAAAACCTCTCCGTTAATAACCTCATCAATCCTATCCCAGGTTCCCTCTCTATGATTGTGGACCGGAAACATTCCAAGCTTATTATAGCTCAATAATCCCGCAGGAGTTCCTTGATCACGATATTTAGCAGTAGCGGGGCCGTTAGCAACCTTGATTAATTTCTTGGCTAATTTGTAAAATTCAACGGGGTTAGCAACCTTTACACCTTTAGTCCCCCTAAAGCATAATGCTTTTAAATTTTTGGAGCCCATAACTGCACCCATTCCTGTTCTTCCCGCTTGCCTATTTCTATCATTAGTGATACATGCAATATGACTCATTCTTTCTCCTGCAGGCCCAATTGACATTACAGCTAGTCGTGGATCTTGAAATTCTTCTTTTAATCTTTCTTCAGTTTCCCAGCAACCTTTACCCCAAAGATCTTTTGCAGGCATTAAATATCTGTCATCGTCATCAACAACAAAAACAACGGGTTCCGGTGCTTTTCCTCGAAATACAATCATATTAATTCCTGCTCGTCTGGCCTGAGCCCCGACTGATCCAGAGGAGATTGCCATTCCAAAGGCACCCGTTAACGGTGATTTTGCAAAAACACCGTATTTTGAACTTGTAGGAAGGATAGTAGTAGGGAAGGGACCAATTGCAAAGACAAATAAATTTTCTGGGCTTAGAGGATCAATGCCCGGTTTAAGTTCGTCCCATAATACCTTGGCACCGAACCCATAACCTCCAATCCAATCCCTACAAAATTCAGGCGATAAAATAGACTCTTTAATTGTACCGTTTGTAAGATCTACATCAAGTCTTACTTGAGAGTAGCCCAAAATTTCTTCGGGCACGGTTAAATCTTTTGATTCGGTCATTTTCTTCACTTTTATTTCATAAGTATTTAAATTACTTAATATTCAATTAAATATAGATAACGAATATTTATTAGGTTATTTATTAATTGAATAAATCAGAACGATATCTCTTTTTCAAAACATCGTTCTTCATTTTCATTATATATTTTTTTTATTAATAATATAAATTATGAATCAATTCAATATAAAATTCGTAGAATTAATTAAATTGTTAAAAATTTTATCAAAAAACGATCATTATGAAAAATTAAATAATCGAAATTAAAAATAGTAATTTAATTATTTTTTAGTTTTTAGTGAAAGTAATCTATTGAATTGATTAATCCTTTTTTGCTTCCATTCGGGCATTTCATTAGATGGAATGATCAATTGCTCAATATAATTAGAAGCAAGGGAATTTTCTATTAAATTTTTTCCGATTTCTGTCCGTATTACAATCATAGAGTATCCTTTAGGAGCTCCAGAAGCGCCTACACTAATATCAGAAAACTTTCCGGTGAATTCATCACATTCATGACAGTGAGATCTAACGGCATTGTTTAATTCTTTTATCGGAACTTCAAAAATTTTATCATCTTTAGATTGAATAAAAAAGTTTTTCTTTATCCATGTTTTTTTAATATTTTTAGGTGTGACACCCGTTTTCTTTTCTAATAGGTTATAAAGATCCTTATAGTTAAAGTTTTCAAAGCAGAATAAGCTGATAACATATTTTATAACATGTGCAGGCTTTATATTTAACATTTTCATTTTACTAATTGCTCTACATTGGCATGGAGTTCCTACAAATGCAACACGTAAGGAATCTATATCTAATATCTTTTTTTCTGAGATAATATCCATTGGTAATTGATAAAGATCTTTTAAAGCAATTATTTGAGATGATATAGAATATCGGGTTCCTGCAGTCTTTACCAAATCATCTTTATTAAAAATGAGAATTGGTTGAGGTTTAAAATTATCATCATAAGCGGAAACTACTGCTGCATCAATTTTATTCCTATCAAATAGATACATTAAGATTGATGACACTACGCCTCCATCTTGTCCAAATTTCTCAATGATTTTATCTGTTGTTTTTGCTGCAATAATATTGATAATTTTTCCTAATTTATTGGTTGCAGAATAGAAATCATATAATTTATCTAATAAGACATTAGTTTGGGGACAAATAAAATAACATACACCACACTCGGTACAATTTTTTTCATTTGCAGATGATTTAAATTGGGCTTGATCGTTAAATAATTCTATTACATCAAATCCTTGGCACTCACAATAAGTTACACAAGCCCCGCAAGCACAGCATAAACCTTTATTTATAACTTCTTCCTTTAAATCACTAAATATTTTTACCCCTTCTTGTTCATTAACATTAAATTTTGATTCGGTCATTAACAACGCACCTTTTCTGTCATTATTTCTATTAATCCTAATTTTTTAGGTATTTTTGAGGGTCCTAATTTTTTAATAGTTTCTGTAAAATCCGAGATAAGCTCAGCAAACTGTTTCCCTTCACTTGCAGAAATCCAGTGTAATTTAAATCTTTCTTTTTCAATTCCCAATCTCTTAATTAAATTACTTAGATGTTCCATCCTCTTTAATGCTTGTTCATTTCCCCTAATATAGTGGCAATCTCCTATATGGCATCCTGTTACTAAAACCCCATCAATGCCTCTTTGAAAAGCACGTAATATGAATACAGGTTCTACCCTTCCAGAACACATTACTCTAACAATTCTGATATTAGGAGGGTATTGAAATCTAGAGACTCCAGCTAAATCAGCTCCAGCATAACTACACCAATTGCAACAAAAAACGAGAATTTCGGGTTCAAAATTTTCCATTTTTTATCTTTCCTCCTTAAGATATTATTTACAAACTTTTATTTCGCCTATCCCAGGCAATAAATCAATCATTTTGTCAATCTGAATTTTACTGAAATGTTTTTGATCAATAGCCCCAACTGGACATTCCGGTACACAGGCACCACATCCTTTACACACTGCATTAATTATATGAGCTTTTATTTCTTCAATATTATAAAGTCCGGCTTTAATCTGTTTAGTAATGAGTTCAATAGCACTATAAGGGCAAATTTCTGCACATCTACCACAACCGATACACTTTTCTTCATTAACCCATGATGTAATTCCCTCAGTCTCGACCTCTCCTCGTGCCATTAACATTGCCGCCCGACCGGCTGCACCATATGCTTGAGAAATACTTTCATCAATCCATTTAGGCCAATGTGCACCTCCGCATAAGAAAATACCTTCTGTTGCAAAATCAACGGGTCTTAATTTAACATGTGCTTCTAAGAAAAAACCATCTTTTGTCGTAGGAACTTTCAATTGTTTTGCAAGTTCATCAGTACCCTCTGCAGGAAGCTCTGGTGTAGCCAAGATAATAAGATCTGAATTGTATTCAATTTCACAATCAGCACCGATATTTTTATATTTAATATGGAAAAATTCATTATTCAAGGAAATTGAAATATCATTTATCGAACGATATCTTTCAAAAGAAACCTTTTTCCTTAATTCGCGCCATAGAGATTCAGCATTTAAATCAGAAAATTGTAATTCACGATAAAGGACATGAATTTTAGCCTCAGGATTTATTTTTAATAATTTTTCAATATTTTTTAGAGCGACTACACAGCAAATATTAGAACAATATGTTTTTATATCAGGATCTTGGTTATATTCGTTTGCCCGTTGATCTACACACAATATTATGGTGACTTCTTGAAATCCGGGGACATCAGGGTCGTCCATTTGTTCAAGTTCACTTTGAGTAATTATTCTATCAGGAAATTTCTCTTTTGCATCTTTCCATCGATTAGTATTTCCTTGCTTCGTTCCCGTGGCAACAATTATCGTTCCAACTTCAAATTCTTCCATTTTTCCCCCAGATTCAAGGCTTTTTATAAGAATTTTATAATTTCCTACAAATCCAGAAATATTGATAATTTTCGAGAATAAATGCAAATGAACATTAGGATTTAATTTAAGGTCATTTATTTTTTGAAGGATATCGCTTTTAGAAATATTAATATTATATAAATCTATAAATTCAAGTGCTTTTCCTCCTAATTCTTTTTTCATGTCAATTAAATGAACCCCAAATCCTTGTGACGCTAAATTATGTGCTGCTACTATCCCCGCTATTCCTCCTCCAATAATTAAACATGATTGTTTTACCTTTATTTTCATTCGCTCTAATGGTTTTAGATTAACAACTTTAGCTAAATACATACGAATTAAATCTTTAGCTTTTTGGGTCGCTTTTTCCGGTTCACGTTGATGAACCCATGAATCTTGATCTCTGATATTTACTAATTCAAATAAATAAGGATTTAAACCTGCTTCCCTAAGTGTATTTTGAAATAAAGGCTCATGTGTTCTA
This sequence comes from uncultured archaeon, assembly GCA_964629395.1. Lineage (GTDB taxonomy): Archaea > Asgardarchaeota > Lokiarchaeia > Sigyniarchaeales > SOKP01 > CAZVTX01. The sequence goes on along the minus strand of CAZVTX010000001.1, from coordinate 23,632 downwards.
GGAGTACATGAAGCAACAATAAATCTATTTAGATTATATTCTTTAATAATCTCTTTAATCCTTTCTTGTGAATCTGAACTACAAGAATACATATTTTCTTCGGCATGTACGACATATGGAAGTTTTGAAGCATATTCAACTACTTCTGAAGTATTAACAACTCCTGCAATATTAATTCCGCACTGACATACTAAAATTCCCACTCGGGGCTCATCACTTTCAGAAACGGGGATTTCGGGAGGATATTCTGCCTCTTTTATGTTTTGAAATCGAACAGGATATAATTTTTCACTAATTTTAGCCGCACATGCAGATCCTTCAGCTACAGATACCGGAATATCTTTTGGTTTTCTTGAATATCCGGTGAAGAAAATATATCGTTCTTCAGCTTGTTTTAAGCCTTCTTCCGTAATAAATCCTAAATCATCATATTCTATATTTAGCAAATCTAAAAATTCATAATATGATTTATTCGGAAATAATGCACTTGCAAGTACACACATGTCGACCTCCATAGTTTCTACAGTGGAAGTGTCAATATTTTCATAATATAATATTAAATTACCATTTTCCGGATTCTCCTTAACAAGACCAACTCTTCCATTAATATATTTTACTCCATATTCTTCTTTGCTTTTTACAATAAATTCATAAAAATTTTTACCTTTAGCTCTTATATCCGTATTAAATATATAACATTCTGTATCCGGAGAATGTTCTTTTGTGATAATTGCTTGTTTTGCCGAAGACATACAACAAATAGAAGAACAATATTTTTTACATTCTGGATGATGAAAATCTCTTGATCCTACACATTGTAAAAAAGCAATTTTATGAGGATGTTTTCTATCCGTAAACCTAATTAGTTCTCCTCCTGTTGGACCGTTAGCAGAGAGTAATCTCTCAAATTGCATACTTGAAAGCACATTTGGGCTTTCTCCTGCTAATCTAGAATATTTTTCGGGAAATTCTTGTTCATAACCCGTAGCGATTACTATTGCACCAACCTTTAATTCAATCTCCTGTTCAGTTTGACTAAAGTCTATGGCATCGGCACTACAAGCTTTCGCACATAGACCGCAAATCCCATAATTTAAATGTAAGCATACTGAATCATCTATTAAATATACGGGAGGAACTGAGGAGGGAAATGGAATATGTGCGGCCGCTCTGGTTGATAATTTTGCATTAAAATCGCTGGGTATACCTCTTATAGGGCAAACATTGGCACAATCTCCGCATCCTTTACATTTAGATTCATTTATATATCTTGGCTTCCGAATAACTTTAATAGAATAATTTCCAGGTTCACCCGTTATATCTTTCACATAAGAGTAGGTATATAATTCAATATTGGGATTTCTATAGACTTCAACCATCTTGGGGGCAAGAATACATAGACTGCAATCAAGAGTAGGAAAAGTCTTATCCAATTGAGCCATTGTTCCCCCAATTGAGGGATTTTTTTCTACTAAAAATACTTTAAAACCGAGTCCGGTCAAATCAAGCGAGGTTTGAATTCCCGCCACCCCGCCTCCAATAACTAAAACGCTACTTTGTAATATATCGGACATTTTTCAAAGCTTTTCAAATAATTAGGATAGTATTGCGTAATTTAATTAATAAAAATTTAAATATGCTTTCTATGTAATCATTATGTTTTATAAGTTATTGTAATAAAAGATTAGTGCATTTATTAAAATCATTAAAGTAATTTTTCAATAAATAATATTTATAAGTATTTGCCGAAAAAAATTAATCTTATGATTTCTTTTTGTAAACAAGGAATAGAAATAATTTTAAATCGAGTTCATAGAATTGAGCTATTTTTGTCGGTTTTGCGGAAATATTCTTCAGTCCAAATATTCAAAATGTTATAATATTTATTGCAATGGTCAAAAATTTAATATTGGAAATTTTATTTTGGATAGGTGTAATATTGAGCGTGGAATAGGACGCGTTATTAAAATAATTCGTGTTCCCGCTTCAAGAAGATTTGATGCAAAAGATACTTTTGAAATATTAAAATATAAAGTAATTTTTAATGATAATTTCGTAAAAATTTTACATCCCATTGACCTTATTCATTATATTTTTAAAAAGAATGAGAGAATTTTAACTAAATTTGGTTTAGCAACGATTAATTCTGATGATTTTTTCATAAAAGATGGTAAAATTTCTTATGAGGTCATCCTTGAGAATGGAAAATTAGCTCAAATTGATGAATCAGAAATAATTGAAAAATATAAAGATAAGACAATAGATTCAATTTTAAAAAATGGTTTGTGCAATTCTAGAATCTTTTTTTTAAGATATCTTGCCTCATTATTTCGTTCTTATTACGCATCACATAGAATTAAATGTATAACAAATTCACGTCTTACTCCAATGCCCCATCAAATTAACGTGGCGCACAGATTAACGGAAGAATTTTTTCCAAGAAAGATTCTCGCCGATGAGGTTGGTTTAGGAAAGACAATCGAAGCGGGAATATATATTAAAGAGATGATTGCCAGAGGCTTAGCTGAAAGAATTTTAATTATAGTACCAGCAACGCTTTTAAAGCAATGGCAATTTGAGATGGAAAATAAATTTAATTTAAGATTCACGATATTTGACGGAAAAAAAATTAAAGAGTTAAGAAAGAATAAAAAATTAGCGTTTTTTCAAAATTTTATTAATCCTTTTTATCATTCAAATTATATCATTTGCTCTCTGCAATTTGCCCGCAATCCAGAATATGCAGAATTACTATCGCAAATTAATTGGGATATTGTGGTTTTTGATGAGGCACATCACCTTAGGAGATATGCAAGAGATTCTAAAACAAGAAGTTATAGAGAAACTTTAAATTACAAACTCGCAAAAAAAATAAGCCAGAATTGCGAAAGTCTTTTATTACTAACGGCAACACCTTTACAATTGTATTCTTTTGATTTATTCTCTTTATTAGAATTAATTCGCCCGGAAATTTTCAATAATTATTCCGATTTTGAGCATTTTAGGAAAAATATCCCGTTTATAAATCTATTATTAAGAAATCTTAATTCTCTTAATGATCTTAATACATTTGAACTTAAAAATACAATTAGATTACTAAAAGAGTTAAAATATATACCTAAAAATGAAGATCTCGAAATGATTTTGAAGAAGTTAGAAAATAATTCTTTTAAAAATGAAATAATAAAAAAAATTGAGAAAGATCATACTTTTGCGCCTCATATTATTAGAAATCGCAAGAAAAATGTATTCTTAGAAGAATTTCTCAATAAAAGAATAGTGCGAACTATTGTTGTAGAGCCTAAATCTGAGGAATTAGAAATTTATAATGAAATTAGATTATATCTCGCAAAAATTTATAATGAAAATTTGAATAAAAAAGGAGCAGGATTAGGTTTTGTAATTACAACATTACAGAAAATGTTAACAAGCTCAAAATTTGCAATTCTTAAAAGCATTGAACGCAGACTTGAACAGATTCAAAAATTAAAAAATAAAGAAAACTTATTAGATTGGTTAAAAGAAGAGGATCCCGAATATTATGAATCACAAATGGAAGATATTGCAATTGATAATACTTCAATTAAATCAAATCAAAGAAATGATGAAAATCTGTTTAAACAAGAGAAAATATTGAAGGAATTTTGCGAGAAATTGAAAAATTTACCCTTTGATTCCAAAGTAGAAAAATTAATTGAATTAATAAGGAAAATAACTTCAACACACCAATCAGAAAAAATACTTATTTTTACGCAATTTTTAGACACATTATTTTATCTTAAAAGCATTTTAGAAGAAAAAATTAAAGTTGCTATGATACAAGTATTTCACGGAAGGATGACAAAAGAGCAAAAAGATGAGGCTGTTGAAAAATTTAGAACATATAAAGGAATTTCAATTTTAATCTCAACCGAAATAGGAGGAGAGGGTCGGAATTTTCAATTCTGCAGAATTCTTATCAATTATGATCTTCCCTGGAATCCTATGAAATTAGAACAACGTATAGGTAGATTAGATCGAATTGGACAGGAATCCAAGGAAATATACATTTATAACTTTTTCATTGAAAATACAATCGAAATGGACATTATTTTTGCATTAAATAAGAGGATTAATCTATTTGAAGAATCATTAGGTGTCCTTGAACCGATTATTGGAAAAATTGAGCGGGAAATGCAATCAATTATATTTTCCGAAAGCAGTGGAAAGAAGAGAAAGCGTTTAAATGATTTTTATCGTATGCTCGATCTACAAATAAAAAAGGCAAAAGAATTGGAAATGCAGCTTGATGACATGTTATTGGATAAAAAATCATTTCAATCAACAGCTTGGTTAGATACTTTAAGCTCTGAAGCAGATTTAAAAATATCTAAGGATGAGTTATTTATTTTGGTTAAGGAATTTTTTGAAAATACGCAAAATATACACGGATCATTTAATATAATCAATAATGGGGATAAAAATGCACAATATATTGAGGTAAAAATAGAGATTAACCAAACAAGTCCGCTTATGCAAAATAAAAATAAATTAACAAAGTCCACTTTTATTGGGACATTCGATCTCGATTTGGCAAGGATTAAAGAAAATTTAGAATTTTTTGCACTCGGCCATCCTTTAATCGATAATATCATTCATTATATAAATTCTGATGCAATTAAAGAAAAAATTGCAATTATTAAATTAAATAAAGAAGAAATTAAGGAACTTTTCGGTATTAATAATGTTTTTGAGCAACCACTTTATGTTTTTATTTTTGAAGTTCAATTTCAGGCATTTATCTCTGAAAAAAAGATTTTTCTTTCAATTTTAGATAATAAAGGGCGTTATGTGAAGGAATTAAAAACGATTTTCAATGATCAAAAAAATCTAAAAAAATTAATCGAATATTCTAAAAAGACTGCAACTTATAATTTAGAAGACGAGAAAATTATTGTGGATAAGAATAGAATGAGAATGTACTATGATTATGCCAAGAAAAATATAAAAAATGAAAGCGAATCATGGTTGATTGAAATAAGAAAATTGAATGATAAAATTTTCCGACAGGAAATAATGAAAAAACGCAAAATATTTGAATATAAAGAAAAAATTTTAACTGAAAAGATAAAAACATTAAAAGTTAGGTATGACAGATTAACTAAAAACAGGCCAACTGAAAGGAAACTTAAAAATATCGAAAAAATAGAAGATGAAATTGAAAAAAATAGAAAATTAAATCAGATTAAGCAACTTGAAGAGAATATCAAGATGTTAGAAAGAGATATAAAAAAATTAGAGATTAAAATAGATGATTTAAAATTTGCTCAAAAAGATTTAGAAAATGATTATAAGAAAAGAAATAAAGAAAAGATATCTTATAATTTAATAGAGATTGGATTTCTTTTGACCCAATAAGCAAATCCAATTTTCTGATTCTACAATATAAATTTTTATGTCAGAAAATTCAGCTGATTTGTAAAATTGATAATATTCTTGAGGAGAATAAATTTTTAAAGAAGGAGAGTGCTCTATTAATGAATCATGATATTCTTTAAAATCAGGATGTTTAAAGTTATTATTTATTGTTAAAAACATTCCATTTGGCTTTAATGCTCTATAAATTTCATTAAAACATTTTTTTGGATTATTCCAATAATGCACACTTGCAACGGCAACGATTAAATCAAAATAATCATCCCTAAAAGGAAGGGAATCTGCAGATGCTTGAATAATTACTATTCTATCATCATAATTTTCATTATTTACACGTTTGGATGCAGTTTTTATCATTGCTTCTGAGATTTCAATACCATAAATTGTACCTTTTATTGCTCTTTTAGCAAATTTGAATAAATTATAACCTGAACCAAATCCTATATCTAATATTTTCCAATCTTGATGAATATTAATATGTTTAAGTGCCCAATCTACAACAGGTTCATGTTGCTGTTCCATTATTTTAGCGATTAGTCTTGCAAGTCGTCCTTCTGGTTTAGCCGTTAGCTTTACAATCTTTTCCATAACGGGGCGAAATTTTTCTAAGCGTTTCTGCTCTTTTATATCAATTTCTATTTTTCTTTTTTGAATTTTTTCTTTAATGATTATAAAAGAATTATCTTGAAAGTTCATAAATCAAAATATCTTCTAAAAGGAGATACTTAAATTCCTTAAATTTTATCAGGGATTCTCTTATTCTTTTCCATGATGTTCAAGAGAATATAATGTTTCGCAAAACTCATCACCAGCAGCTAAAGTCTTTATGATATTAAAATCTATTTTATCATTTACGGCAGTTCTGAAATATTCCTTATCAATTTCCATAACGGCTTCACAAAGCTCCCTTGAGGTGTTTTCTAAGCCAAATGGGCATTTAAAACCACGAATTCTAAAGATATTATCCGAAAGTTCAATAATTTTAACATCTTTAGGATCCCAGCTTTTTGTAAAAAATTCTCCAACAACAGAAAGTCGATTATCCTTTAATTTATTTCTAACTTTCAAACCTATTGCTTTACCTTGTTTATTCAGCAGAATTTTTATAATAGGTAATGCTTCTTTTCCAAATTTCCGATAAAATGCTTTAATTAGCATTCCTTGAGCTTCAATCGGATTGTTAGGTAATAAATCTTCCATCTCTTGTAATATTTGATCTCTAATAATTTGTTCTTCAATCTCTTCCGGCTTTTTTAAGTTTGCCATTAATAAACAGAGTTCTTTAAACGTTTTTTCAATATTTTCTCCCGTTTTGGCAGATGTTTCAATATAAAGACATTTTTCCTTTTCAATAAAATCTTTAATCTCCTTTTCATCAATTATTCTTCCAACTTCTTCCAAAAGATCAGTTTTATTTCCAACAAGAACATAAGGAATTTTTTTGCCAACTAATTCTTCCATTTCATAAATCCACTCCGGAATTTCTTTAAATGTATCCGCTCTCGTAAGATCAAAAACAACAATTGCACCATTAGCACCTTTATAAAAAGTATTTCTTAAGAATTTGAATCTCTCCTGACCGCCAATATCCCAAATTGTTAATCTTGCTATATTTTTTCTATTAGTCGACGGATCTAAAAATTCTACATCCTTAGATAAATAATCCACGCCCATTGTATATTCATAAGTCTCTTTAAATTTTCCTTGGATAAATCTCGTTAAAATGCTTGTTTTTCCAACACTCGCAGGCCCAATCAGAATAATTTTAAAAGCCCATTTGTCAATATTTTCCAAAAAATCACCAGAATAGCTTAATACAAAAGGTCTTCTTTAATTTTAATATTTTTTATTAAATTGTATTTCTTTCCATAATTTTTAAATTTCTTTGTTCCACCACCTTCTTGTATAATTTTCAATACTTTTTCAGAATCTTTAATCTTTATTCCGCCGACTAAATCAGCACCATAATCAAATAATATATCAGGCAGCATGCTTGCAGTAGGACCTAAAACACATATTTTTTTAACTCTATCCCTAAAAAATTTAAGAATTTCTTCCATAGTATCGTTTATTAATGCTGTGCCCGTGCAAATCAAAACATCTGCAGTCATTTCACTTTCAGTTAATTCCGTATATTGATTTCTTATTTCTTTATTCATATAAGATAAATTTATTCTTGAATCATCGATTACTACAATATTATTTGTTATTTTAGCTATTTGGTCAGCAAGAGGCTTAATGAATCCGATAAATATTATTTTAGAATTATTAGAAATTTCTAAATAATCAAGTAAAGCTTTTTCGAGTTTCTCATAAGGATTCATAATTGACAATATATGCTGAGAAAGGGCATTTAAAGTGGCAATACCTATTATCTTCTTTAAACTTAAAGAGTTATTAGCCCAATCTAATAATTCCAAAAGCGGAATATCGGTTAAACCACCAGCATATTTATTGATTTCTTTAGGTCTTTTTTTACAGATAAAATCCGGAAGCGTATAGCATAAGCCGAGAATCATTCCTTGAGTGAACGTGGCAATTTCTACGCCTGTATATTTTAACCCAACAATAATATTATTTACTCTTGGAAATGGAATTTTATGTATTCTATATATTCGTTTAACTAATTCAATCGTCTTTTCTAAGATCATAGATAAAATTATATCCTCTTCTTTATATTTATTAAAGTCTAAAATAATAATATCATTATCGAAATCTCTATAAGTGAATTTTATGAAAAAAAGCTGGTATAAAGATAAAGTTTTTGTAATTACAGGTGCAGGCGGAGGCATCGGGAGCGAGATATGCCGAACATTTGCCCCCTTAGGATTACGAATGTATTTACTAGATTTACCTACGCCAAAATTAGAAAAACTCGTCGAGGAAGTAAAATCACTTGGAGCAACGCATGCAGAGGCATTAGAAATGGATGTTACAAATAAAGAACAAGTGGAATCAGTTATTAATTATATAGGAGAGAAAGAAAAATATATCGATATTTTATATAATAATGCTGGAATTGGAAATAAAGCTTCAATAACGAACGGCGGTAAATTTGAGGATTACCGTGAACTTATGGAGGTTAATGTTGATGGTATGTGGCTTGTCCTTCAGGCAGCATTGCCCTATATTGGACGATCTGCTCCCACAAAAAAATATCCGAATCGAAGAGTAGGACAATTGATATTCAGTTCAAGTTTGGGCGGAAAAACTGGCGTTCCATACATGGCAGCATATTCTATGAGTAAACATGCCGTTGTAGCTTTAGCGGACAGCGTAAGAATGGAATATCGCTTACTTTACGGAAAAGACGCAATTCAAGTAATTACCGTTTGTCCAGCCCCCACAAATACGGGATTTTACAATACACCTGAATTAGAGCAATGGCGGGATAATTACAATAATGCAAGTCGATTATTTAAATTAATAACACCAGAAGATATAGCTAAGCGTGTACTTAAGGCATCTCGAAAGAATAAAAAAGAGATTTGTATCCCTCGATATAGCTGGCTTTTGACGCTTTTAAATGTGCTTTCTCATGATTATATTGCAAGATTGATGATCAAAATTGAGCAGCAGAATAAAAATTTACAAACTTAAATTTTAGTTATTAAAAAATTTAAGCAATATTTTATTAATTTCTTTTATGGATTATATAATTATTGAAAATGAGGAAATTGGGCAAATAAAGGCGAGATTGCTAACCGATAAGAATCCAGATACTTGTAAAGCAATTTGGGATGCACTACCATTCGAAATTAATTTAACACGATGGGGTGAGGAATTATACGGGGAAATTCCTGTAGATATTGATTTAGAGAATTCTCAAGTAGAATGTGAGGTAGGTGATATCGGTTATTGGCCAGATGGTAATGGATTTTGCATTTTTTTCGGTCCTACACCTGTGAGCGATTCTGATAAACCTAAAGCTGCATCATCAGTCAATATATTTGCCAAACTTGAAGATATAGACCCTAAAATATTTAAAAAATTTTCTAATTTTAAAGGAATCGTTAAAAAGGGAAATTAAAAAAATATTTTTTAAAATTAAATTTATTATTTTTGTTGTCGCTTTCTTAATTTTTTTCGCGCTTTTTCAATCTCTTTATCTGTAATCTTATTAACGAGATTTGGGAATAATCTTTTCATTTTCCATATAAATTTCGCTTCTCCAGGTGTAATATAAAATTTCTTTTTTAAAACACCGTCAATAAGAGCTACGGCAACTTCATCAGGTTCTAATATTCCACCTCTTTCCGACATTATCGCTAATTCTGGTGGTTTTGTCTCATTTTCTTTATCAAATCCAGGTGTTTTAGTATCAGGCGGAAATAATATTGAAAAATCAATATTATAAGATCTCAATTCATTTCTTAAGGTCTCCGTCATTCCTACTATTGCAAATTTAGTTGGGCAATATTGTAGATATCCAAATAACCCCATAAATCCTGCAACTGAAGAAGTAGTTGTAATATATCCTTGTTTCTGTTCCATGTAATAGGGCAAAATAATTAATATTGGAACTAATTGCCCAAAATAATTTACCTCCATTCCTTTTCTTAAGTCATCTAAAGTTAAATTTTGGATATAATTCGGATAAGCGTAGCCTACAAAATTTAATAAATAATCAGGAACTCCGTGCTTTTTAATGAAATCATCGAATAAAGGTTTAAGCTTATCCATATCAGTTGTATCACATGAGATTATTTCTACAAATTGTGAATTATCAGCTTTTACTGTATTTATTTCTTCAGCCGCTTTTTCGAGTTTTTCAAGTCTTCTTGCTACGATGCAAACATTTCCGCCAAGTTGAGCTATAAGTTTAGCAGTTGCAAAACCAATCCCTTCTGAGGCGCCGCAAAGTATTGCTGTCTTACCTTTAAAAGGTAGAATTTGAAGCCATTTTTCTTTTTTATTTCCCATTTTTTTTACCTCAATCTTATTTTAACAATTAATAATAAAGCCAACCATAAATTAAAAATACCGGGCCAAAAATGATGCAAAAGAGATTTACGATAAGATTAAGTGCAACATCGAATTTTTCTCCTTTATACCCCTCATATTGAACGTTATGCGAGATATCAAGCAATCCGAGAAAAATTAATGCACTACCCGATACAATTGAAAAAAAATATCCAAAACTTTGACCTAATAATAATCCTATTGCCGCTAAAAGTAAAGTTGGAACACACCAGCCTAAATCTGCAGCCGGAAAAGAACGTTCAAATTCAAGATATCCTTCTCTCTGATCCGGCTTTTTTTTCTCAACAAGAAAAAAATAAATCCAAAAGCCGATAAATCCCGCACACATAAATAACTGCAGTGAAGCAATAATTAATTCATACATTTTTTTTCACTTTTTTATATTTCATTTTATTTTTATGATTTTTATTCAAATTTTAAAATTTTAACTCAAAAAAAGCTTAGATATCTGATTTTATATAGTTTGCCGGAACGCCAACTTCCGCAATACCACCATCAGCAGGAAAATTATGTCCCGTTATAAAATCCGATAATGGAGATGCTAAAAATATAGATACTTTAACAACATCTTCTATTGTGCCTAATCGATTAAGCGGTGTTTTCACATTCCCATCCTTCATCGTCATGACCATAGCTTCTTCGGAATTGTTATAAATTCCAGTGACATGATAACCAGGTGAAATCGCGTTAACGGTAATTTTAGGTGCTAGACTTTGAGCTAAAAGCTTGACCATAGCGATTACTCCAGCTTTAGCAATGGAATAGGCAGGAATCTTATTATCTACGACCATTCCGGCAATCGAAGCGGTATGAATTACTTTCCCTGCAAGTGGTTCGAATTTTTGCTTTTTCATTCGTTTACAAATTTCTTTTGAGACAAGCCATTGACCTTTTAAATTTATATCCATTAATCTATCCCAATATTTTTCTTTCAAACGTAATAGATCAGGTCCGTATGGATCTCCTACACCTGCATTATTATTAAGGATATAAATATTATCTAATTCGGAGAAAGCTTGTTTTGCCATGGAAATAACCTGATCTGATTTCGATACATCACAAACAATTGGAACAACTTTATTATTATATTTTTTTTCGATTTCTTTACATGTTTTTTCTAAAGATTCTTCATTTACATCAACCAGAACTAAATTCGCGCCCCTTTCTGCATAAGCAAAAGCAAAGCCTCTCCCAAAACCCGAAGCTCCGCCCGTAATTAATGCACCTTTTCCCTCTAAAAATTTTTCAGAATACATAATTAAAATAATCCTAAATGATTTTATAATAATTTCTTTTTCAAGAAGAAAATATAGACCAGGGTAATGAACCCAATTAAAGGTAAAAATAATGGATAACTTACTATGGTTTCTCTATATAAATTAATCTCAAGAAAAGTATTACCATTGCTTTCAATATATTTGATTGTGTCTGCAACGCCATCCAAGGTATAAGTTATTTTAATCTCGTATTCAATATTGCTGAATGCGTATTTTACATCTAAACCTGTATCATCAACATAAATATTAATAATTTTATCATCAAAATTATCCCTTAATCCTTCTAAATAATTAGAATATGGCGTAGGAATAACCCATAATTTTAATATATCGTCAATTATTATAATCTGGTCGGCTTGATCTGCGGGATTTTTATAAACATCTAAGCTTTCTTTTTTATCGGGATCTTCTGTAAAATGAGTCTCATCAGTTGTATAATCCCAAACCTTAAAATCAATAATCCATCTATCTGATTTTTCATCGATATTAGTTATTGTATATTTTTTATAATCTCCTTGCTTAAAATCGGCTTTTTCAGAGAAATATTTATTATAGGTAACTTCATCAAATTTATTTACTTTCCAGATAAAATCATCGTTTTTACTAACACCTAATTGATAATCTATATCAGAGGCAACAGTAAAAGGGATAATTATTAAATTGACCAGCAAAATTATTAGCAAGATTAGATAAAGTCTTTTCATTTTACAAAAGGGAATTTGAGAAATTTTTTCCAAAACTTTTCTATTAAGCTTATAATAAAGAAATGTTTCTTTTTTATTGAATTTTTTTAAATAATGTATGATAAATTTTATTACTCAGTTACGCTTTTCAAATATTATAAAAATTAAAAGGTGCGTAAAATGCAGAAAGTAATTCCTTTTCTAATTAACTTAGGAGATGTAATCCCGGCTCGATCTAAAGCCACACTATTAAATGAAATGGCAATGGCATTAATAGAATGTATCGGAATTTACGGAACTAAGAAAATTACCAAAATGGGTAAAATAAGTAAGATTGCACAATGTTTTTGGCCCGTAAGACTTATTCCTTTAAATGAAACAAGAGCATGCGTATGCAGTTATCTTTTAAATAAGCAAGAAAAGTTGAATGTGGGGAAATTTGCACAAATGCCTCCGCCGCCTAATAATGTTATTAAAGGTTCAGATCCGCAATCATTTTTAAATTCTCTTCGTGATTATAATAATACTTATCTTAAGAAATCTAAAAATTTCAAACGCGGGACTGTAATTCAAGAAGCATTATTTAGCTCTAACGAGGTTGATTATTTTAAGAATTTTTTCCTAAATCAATATGATTTAAGTTCATTTTCCGATCCTTATTTTTTACTTGAGGGAGATCCGATTGCTAAAAGTGTTAATGAAATTAAAATAATTCCCGAAGTTTATGATTTTGTATCTCTCAAAGATATTAGAGAATTAGATGCTTATGCCGATCAAATTAGTAAACTTTGTGATAATTGGATTCAGAGGGGTCAAAAAGAAGCAGAAAAAATTAAGGGTACAAAAGTAGATACGAGTAATGAAGAAAAGCAATTAGAAATGTTAAATAGACAATTGCAAGCTGAAAAGGAGAGAGATCTACAGGATTCTCCAGAGGCTCTTTTAAAGACAGGAAAATATAAAATTAATGACAAATCAAGTGAATTTTACAATGGCATTAATGCTTTCAGAAATTCTGTAGATAGATTAAAAAATGGGATTAACCAAAGAGATTTATTTTTAGTGGAAGAAGCCGTTAAAGAATTAGATTTAAGATATAAAGATTTAGGAAATTCACTTAATCGTTTTAAAACAGAATTAGCACAATTAAAGAAGAATCTTGAACGAGAAAAAGCAGATATTAATACACTTCATAATAAAAGAATAGCCGAATTAGAAAGTAAAATTGCTGAAATTAAAAAACAAATAGAAGAGAAACATAATGCTCTTAGTAGAGACCTTGTTTCCGTTGAAGATATAGTTGTTCAAATCAAACAAGAAAAGCAATCTTGCTTAGATAATATTGAATCCATAAAAGATTCAGATTTAACGGCAGTTCAGAATTTCTTTAGAGATTATACACTTGAAATAAAAACGGAAAATGTAGTCGTTGGCATTCCGATATTCGTTTTCTTTTTTGTTGACCCAAACTCTAATAAAACTGTTGAAAGAGCACCCGTATTACCAATTTTGATAGAAAAAGGTAAAATTGTAAGAACAAAGGTAAAAGAGGGTTTTAGGCAAAAATTAAGAGACTTAATGAATAAATTTACACCAATGATAAACCTAGTGGAAACTGAAGGAGAAAAAACAAATTTAATGGAATCAACAAAGAATTTGGATACCCGACTCGAAGATGCTATTAATGATTTACGAATTAAGAAAGTTCTTAATAAAAAACAAGCAGAAGCAGCAAAACAAATTATTAATAATCTTGTATGGTAATTTTCAATATATCAGTAACTTTTTATTTGATTTTAAAAAATCTTTTTATTATTTTTCCCACTCTTTCATTACTACATGCGTGTTCGTATTTATAATTCCTTTTATACAATCTATTTTTTTTGCGAATGAATTATAAAGATCTTCCGTAGTTTCCACCTGAATTTCTGCTAAAATATCATATTCTCCCGTAAGGGAAAATAATTTTTTAATCTCAGGAATTTTTCGCATTTCCTCTAAGACATCGACCATTGCGCTATGCTCAACCTTGCAAAAAATTAAAGCTTTTATCGTCAAATTAAACATCTCATTAGGACAATTATAATAATTTATTAATATCTTCTATAAAAATTATTTTAATTTCTTTAATCTCATTATAATCGCGTAATTTATTTGTCAGCAAGTAAAAATCTTTAATCGAATTCATTCTAACGTTTAATTTTAAGTCATGAATTCCAATTAATGATTCAATGCTTTGAACGCCGTCCAATTTTAATAATTTAAGCGGCAAATCTTTTAAAAACCCTTTTTCATGCGTAATTAAAATCGAAGCATTAACAATATTTCTTGATTCATGAGTATACCTTAAAAGAATGGATATAATTAATAAGAAAAGCACTATTAATAGATAAAGAGGAGGAAAATATTCCTTAATTATAATCACTCCAAAGAGAATGCCTCCGATTGGTTCAATTAGAGTTAATATGCCACTCCATTGGCCATAAGTTAAATTATAAGGAGACCATTTCACGCTTGCAATAAATATTAAAATATATGGAATGATTGTGGAAAAGATTATTAAAAATAAAACTTCCCAATTTGCCAAATATAAATAAAATGAATAAAGTTCCGAAAAAAATTGGTTTGTCTCACTTGTTAAATCTTCTAAAAGAGGGATATAATTTGCCATTAAAAGAAATGGAAACATCAATGCGGTTCCAATAAGAAAAACAAAAGATAATTCAATAATCATTCTAATTATCTTATAATTTCGATTAATATTCATAAATTTTATCTCACTTTCGCTATAAGATTCTTTATTCATAGCAATTTGGAGGAACATTAAACATAAAGCAAATGAAACAATATAAATAATTCCTTTTAAGATAACAATTGAACCTCCTTTTGGAATCATTTCAGGATTTTCTATATAAACAAAAAGGATGATAATTATGGTAAAAGTCAAAATAATTAGATATAATGCTTTAAATAGATCAAGCTTTTCAGTTTTAACGCCGTGTTCATAAAAAGCAATTAAAATTATACTTAAAGGGAATCCCGTCATCGTGAAAGCAATCGATGTCGTTTTTAGAGCTAAAAAGAAAAAGATAATTTGTAAGATAATCCCTAAAAAGCCAATTATGATAAAGTGATAAATATATTTTATATTATAGAAAGCCTCATTTCGTTGGAAAGCAAATTTTAGTAATCTCTTTAGAGAAATTTTAGCAGATTCCATTTCTAGATTTTTATTATTCATATAAATTAATAGAATTGCAAGGAAAAATAAAATAATTCCAGAAATGAAAAATCTCAAAAAAATAACGGTTAATATAGAGAGCTCTTTGAATAGGTCTTTAACCAAAACGGGGATCAAGCCCCAAAGTATATTTGCAAATATTAAATGAAGGATATATTTATTTTTCATTGGAAAATGCTAAAGAAATAAATCAATTCTTTTATTTTTTAAAACAATATATGTTTTAATAGATCACGATTATTTTTAAAATAGAATGACAAGTGAATTAAAAGAAAGGAAAATTTTAATTACAGGCGCAACAGGATTTATAGGAAAATGGTTAACGCTCTATCTGCATAATAAAAGTTTTCAATTAATAGCTCACGGAAGTTCCGAAGAGTCTATTAGACGGTTAAAATCCTTCTTAAGAGGACAAAATATAGATGAGAATAATTTAGAATATTGGCAGGAGAACTTCTTAAAAGATGATTGGAAATTTCCTAATTTTTCGGATATAGATGCAGTAATCCATTGTGCAGCAATAACAAAAGTTCGTGAAGGTACTTTAGAAAATTATGATAAATATTTTCAATTAAATGTGGTTGCAACTAAGATAATTGGAAAAAAAGCATTAAAAGAAAAAATAAAACATTTTATCCACCTTTCTACAGGACAAGTATTCGGAAAAGTAGATAAATTTCCGATAACCGAGCAAACACCTAAAAATCCGATAAATCTTTATGGAATCACCAAATTAATGGGAGAACAAGTTATTGCTTCTTTAGGAATGATGGGTTTAAATTATACAATAATTCGCCCTTTCTCCGTTTATGGTAAGATGCATCAAAATATAATTGCTATTATAACCAATAAGATAAAAAATAACGAAGAATTGACAATATACGGTGATGGGAATCAGAAAAGAGCGTTTTTACATGTTGATGACATTTGTAATGCAATCTTTTTAATCTTATTTAATGAGAAATGTTTTGAGAAGGATTATAATCTATCGGGTGAAAAAGAATACTCTGTAAATGAGTTGGTAAATTTGCTTTCTAAAAAATTCGAAAAAGAGCCAAAGATTGTTTATAAAAAAGCGCCAGTTAATGAACTTAATAGAAATATAGCAGATTTAACAAAAATTAAATTATTAGGATTTAGACCGCAAAAAACACTGGAAGATTTTATATTTAACGAACTTTAATTAAGAATTTGTATATTCCATAAATAAAATTAAATCTATAGAAACATAAAACATCAAAAGCATGATATTTAGCTGCGATTCTAATTCAGAATATTCTAAAACCCAACTTTTATGTTGTTCATTATATTCCAATATTTCTTTTATACCTTCTTGCCCGTAATGATAAATAAAACCTTCATAATTGTAGAAGAATACTTTCTCTTCCCCGAAATGTCTGCATATATCAAGATCTGTAAAAAACTCTTTATTTTTAATATAAGATGTTTTTTCAAACTCGGATTTATAATTTCCCAGAAAAGTATATTGCTTTTTTGCCTTTATATCTGAAATTGATTGATCAATTCCCACATAAAGATAAAAGTAATATTGAGAATAAACAAATGAAGTTTTAGTAACTGAAGCACCATAAACTGAAGCTAAAATATTGGAGACAAATTCATTTGCGGAACCAGGTTCACTTTTCTCAAGTCGCTGAGATCGGTATAACATCGAAACTGCGAAATCCCATTCAACATCTAAAGAAAAAATATTGTTACTCAAAAGTTCGATATCACCATCTCCATCAGTACAATCTAAATTTGTTCTCGTTCTGATAATTCCTACCAATTTACCATCAGATCGAACTTCCTCTGTAAATGCTCTAAGATTTATCGTAGCATTTTTTATATCTTCTTCAGTTGGGAATTTATCTATTAAATAATTGATTCCATCGATCAAATCTCTTTTTTTCATTTCTTCCGCAATGATCTTTGGTGGTTCTGCATCAATTACAAATGCCTTTATATGAGAATCATTAAAAATACCTTCTTTTATAAACCATTGACGATATAGACGATATACTTCAAGTATTTTATGAGTATTATAAATATTTACAAAATCATAATCTTCCGGAATAATATTAAAATATAAATTAACACCATTTTTAATAGCCAATTTATATCTATCCATTAATGAGCTTTTATTCCATGTATGAATTCCTACAGAGGGCATAAAAGAAATTCGATTGTCACCCCAATCCTCATAAGTCTCGTTATTATTCGGTAATTGATAAGGACTGACGAAAAATATTAATTCGGGACTTGTTTTAGGTTCTATTATAACTTTTTGTTTTGGGATTGTTAAAAATAAAGCACAAATAAAAGTTATAAAAATAAAAACTAAAATAAGATGACCTGCTTCTGCACGATTACTTGATTTTGGTTGATGCTTAATATATTTGATATGTATACCACTTGCTATAAGACTCAAGATAAAAATTATACCGAGTATTACTTTAGGAAATATTAATTTATGTAATTGTAAAACAAATAACCAAGCAGATCCCACGGAAAAGGATACAATACTTAAAAAGAGCAATCTAAAGTATTTAAAAAAAAGATTAAAGAGAATTAAAGCAATTTGTAGGGCAATTGAAGCAATCTGCCAAAATAAGAAATTATAAAATGGCAAGAAAAGAAGTCGATCAAAGACCGAAATTAGGATTATTTCAAAATAAACAAAAAAAAATAAGGAAATAATTACCGTAATAACTTTAGAGATATGTTCTCGAGCAACAACTTTCTTAATATCTATTTTAATTGGAGTTTCTATTCGTATTATTTTTTTTCTTGAGATTATAACTATTATAAAACCAATTGAGCCTAATACTCCCGAAACACTTGAAAGGCCGATAATTATCTCACTAAAAATTCCAAAGATTCCTCCTGAAATAATTTGAATTGTGGCTAACAGAATTAAGCCAACTAAACCTAATCCTGTGCCTAAAGCAGATATTATTTTTCCGATTCTCATTCTATGAAAAGCAATAAATAATGTGCCAATAATAACAGCAATACCTCCTGTATTAGCGAGAAAAGCACATATAATTAGAAAAAGAACAATATATTCCTCAATTACTTTACTGCTAAAAATTTTTAATGTAAATTCAACGACTATAAAGTGTAAAGCTAAAGTTCCGCTTATTGAACCAAAAGTCATTAAAATTCCGCCGATTAATGATAAAATAATCCATTTAGTATTTTCTTCCAATCTTTTAATCACTTTCAAGTAGCTATTATTTATCGGGATATAAAATTTAATTTTCTTAGTAATTAATTCAAATTTATTATATTATTAATAAGATAAATATTCTTTTATAGGATTAAATCGAATTATATATATAAATCGAAGTTTGCGATTAATTTAATAATAATTGGGGTGTTTTTATAGAAATAAAAAGCATTAAGTGGGAAGAGTTAACGCAAAAAGTATTAGAAATGGAAAAAGAAGCGATTTTAATGAATATTGCTCTATTAGCAAATATCTTAATCGAAGTTTTCGGACAAGATCCCGCTTTTAATCGAATTGATAAAAAATATGAAGGAAATGAAATAGAAATGTTCTTTCCTTCATTAGGAGGCTCGTTAAAATTCACTTTAGTCTCAAATAGAAGCCTATTTGAATGTCGAGCCGAAAAACCAAAAAATCCGATTTCAATAATAACGATAAATGTCAAAAAAGAAAAAGCGATTAAAACTGTGTCGGATATTATTAGGCAACCAGATAATTTAAAAGGCTTAATGTTTGTAGCATTAAAATTTATTATGCGGAAATTAGAGGTAAAGGGATCTTTAAGAGCAGCAATAAAATTTTGTAGGTGCATGATGATTGGTAAAAATCCCCTTTATAAGAATAAATTATTAAGAGAAAAGTTATGATTAATAAGAGGATTCCAATGAATCGTAGGACATTTGAAAATAGGATTATCCCGTATAAAATTTTATTGAGAGCATTGGAAACTACAGAAGAATTAGTTGATAGAATTTTACCTGAAAATGAAATTCCTTCACTTTCAATTGGAGCGAAATATATTTCAAAAGTTTTAAGGGAATTAATAGACAAGGCAGGTCAAGGCTTGCCAATAATTGGACATCATTTTGCATTTCAAAGAGAATATATTGCTTGTTTTGATTGTGTTCCAGTTTGCTTAGAGGGAGTTTCATATTTCCTTTCTGCGTTGTTACCAAATGGAGTAGAAAAATATTATGATCTTATGCAGAATTGGGGACATCCTTTCCATACTTGTACTTCGCAGAAAGGAGTAATGGGTATGTCTCTTGATGGAATTATAGATTTTAATGCAATAATTACGCCTCCCGCCCCGTGCGATAATACCACCTCAAGTTATCCTTTCTTTAAATATTATAAAAATGTTCCTCTCGTCATTCCTGATTTACCTTTCACAATAAATGAAGAAAGTTATAATTATTATGCTCAACAATTAAAGAAAAGTATTGAAGAACTCGGAAAAATCATCGGTCAGGAACCAGATTATGAGAAATTACGTAAAGCTTTAGAGATTGAAAATCAAGCAAATTCAAAGGCACTGGAATTATTTGAATTAAAAAAAGCAATTCCTTGTCCCGTGGAAAATATATTTAATGCCTTAAGTGCTGCGGCAGCATTATTTCTTTCTGGAAGAAAGGAAAAACTTGAATTTTATGATAAAATGATTGAAATTTCAAAAAGACGATATAAATATGGCATTCGGCATGGTTATAACGAAGAGAAAGTAAGAAGTATTTGGCCATTCATGCTTATATTCTTCTCTCTCGGTTTATGTGAATGGCTTGATCGTGAGCTCGGTATGACGATTTTATTTGATATTTTCAATTATGTTTTTCCTGATAATGTTGATACAGATGGTGATATTGACTCTCTTTTCTACGGAATGGCTAAACGCGGTATGAATTTTCCTATGATGAAGCAATCTATTCAATCTTATATTCCATTTATAGAAGATCTTATTAATTTGGCTAAAGATTTTTCTGCAGACTGTATGGTCCTTACTGCTCATATTGGTTGCAAACAATTCGGTTCGATCGGACAAATCTTAAGAGAAGCTCTCAAAGAGGAGCTTGGAATACCGCTATTGATTATTGATCTTGACGTAGGAGATAAAAGAATGACTTCCATAGAATATATTAAGAATAAAATAAAATTATTTATCCAAACGCTATTATGAATAATATTGAATAATTATTTGAGAAAATTAAAGATTTTTATAATTTCAAGTTAAATTAAATTATAATTAATTTAATGTAATAAAAGAATATTTGAGAAAAATGACCATTACAATTCAAGAGGAAGATTCATTAAAAGCTCTAACTCAACGTGCTGAAAGTCTTTTAAATGAGATTAAAACACTTCAATTCGTAAAGTCCGCCAATATTTTAATAGGAGTATTCGGTATGGAAAGAGGTTTTAAGCGAATTAAAACAAAAAGATTAGGACAACAGATTGAAATGCATTTTCCCGCACTTGGAACATCTATTACATTTACATTAGTTCAGAAAATGGAAGATTTCAAATGTGTGTTTGGAAAACCCAATAATCCTGTTGCAACAATTATCTTGAATGTCAAAAGGGATAAAATTTTAAAAACAGCCAGTTGGATTATAAGGCAAAAAGATAATATTTTTAGTCTTATAAAAATTTTACCCAAAGTTTTAATCGGAAAGATTAAAATAAAGGGTTCGTTGATAGCAGCGATTTTATTGTGTAGATGTTTAATGATCGGTAAACATGATGTATATAAAGGGCAATTATAGAGGAGGTAAAAAATATGGATTTATCAAACGATAAATTTCTTAAAATTGGTGATTCTGTAAAAAATAAATATATTGAAGATTGGATTAAAAATGGTAAGAAAGTCATAGGATACTATTGTACATATATTCCTGAGGAATTACTTCATGCTGCAGGATTTTTACCATTTAGGATAAGAGCTACGGGTAATGAAGATACGGATTTAGGCGATGTATATATGGTTCGCTTTACCTGTAGTTTTGTCAGAATGACCTTGGATATGGCTTTAAGAGGTGGTTATGATTTCCTTAGCGGTTTAGTCGTGGCAAATTGTTGCGATCATGCCCGAAGAATGTATGAATTATTTAACCTAAAAGTCTTTACAAGGGAAGAATTTAAAGAAAAACCACATTGTTTTTATACTCCCATTCCACATGTGATTACTGAAGATGGATTTCAGTACTATCTAAATCAAATTAAAATGCTTAAAAAAGAAATAGAAGAAAAATATAACATTAAGGAAATTTCTAATGAACAGTTAAAAAATTCAATTCAAATATATAATGAAAATAGAAGGCTTTTACGTGAATTATATAATCTAAGAACTATTGATGCTCCAAAATTTTCCGGAAATGATGCAATCAGGATTGCAATGGCAAATACATCAATTCCTAAAGAAATTGCTAATCAAGAATTAACAAGAATAATAGAAATTTTAAAAGAATCTGAAGGGATTAAAGACAAAAGAAAACGAATAATGTTGATAGGGAGTGTGATTGACAATACGGGATTTATTGATGTAATTGAAAATTCAGGAGGATTAATTGTTTCGGATTTTTTATGTTTTGGAACAAGAAATTTTCTTGATGATGTCAATTTATCAAAATATAATGATCCTTTAGAAGCAATTGTTAGAAGGGTCTATTTTAGAATGTCTTGCCCAAGAATGATGGATGATCATCAGAGAAGATTAGATTATATTATAAATGAAATTAAACGTGCAAATATAGATGGTGTAATAGTACAACGTATAAATAACTGTGATTTGCATGGATGTGAAAACATGATTTTAGAACATGAATTAAAGGACAGAGGGATTCCTGTTTTTAATATTGATCGTGAGAGTTTTCAGAAGGATTATACAAGAATTCAAACCAGAGTTGAGGCATTTATAGAGATGATTACATAAAAAACGAGGTGAAAATTAAATTGGTAAATAGAATTGAATTAGAAAATAGATTAATGCCCTATAAAATATTACTTGAAGGAATAAATACATTATATGAATTAGTCGAAAGAATCTTACCTCCTACGGCAATTCCATCTTTATCAACATGTCTAAAGGGGCTTAAAAATGTTTTTGAAGATTTTATTGAAAAAGCTGGTGAAGGATTACCTATAGTGGGCTACCATTTTTCAATACCTACGGAATTTCTGTATGCATTTGATTGTATTCCCGTTTGCATTGAGGGTGCTTCTTATTTATTAGCAGCAATCTTAACAGACACAGCAGAAAAATACTTTGATATTATAAACAATTATGGACATCCATATCATACTTGTTCTGCCCAAAAGGGAATGATGGGTATGAGTCTTGACAACCTGACTCATTTTGACGCAATTTTTACAGCAACAAGCCCATGTGACAATACAATGGCTTCATATCCTTTCTTCCAACTCGTAAAAAAATATCCACTCGTTTTAGCAGATATGCCATTTAAACATGATGATGTGAGTTATTCTTATTTAGCAGGAGAATTAGAAAGATCCTTAGAAAAATTAGGAAAAATTATAGGACAAGACCCGGATTATGATCGAATGAAAAAACATATCGAACTTGAAAATAAAGTAATTACCAAAATGCTGGAAATATTTGAATTAAAAAAGGCAATTCCATGTCCAGTAGAAAATATGTTTAATGGTATGAGTGCTGCTGCCCAGATTTTCATGGCGGGTCGGCAAGAAAAGCTAGATTTTTATGAAAGTGTGCTTGAAATTTCAAAAAGACGTTTAAAAGAGGGAGTTCATCACGGAGGCACTGAAGAAAAAATTAGAAGTATTTGGCCTTACATGTTAACATTTTTCAATCTTGATCTATGTGAATGGCTCGATAGAAAATTAGGAATGACGGTATTATTTGATGTATTTAATTATGTATTTACCGAACATATTAGAACTAATAACGGACATGATGCCATGTTTTATGATATGGCAAAAAAAGTAATGGGGCTTCCTATGGTTAAACAATCATCAGAATTTTATTATCCTTTTATAGAAGAAATGA